>JAFAQO010000657.1 GCA_019246375.1 Mycobacterium sp.
CGCAATCATCACCGGGTCGGCGCTCGTAGCAGTGTCGTGGTCACTCGCATCGCCCCGCGCCGGTCATTCGACGCTGATCTACGCCGCGGCCACGGTCGCGATGTTCGCCGTCAGCGCCACCTATCACCGTGTGCAGTGGAAATCGCAGACCGCCCGAAAGTTCATGAAGCGGCTCGACCACTCGATGATCTTCGTGTTCATCGCCGGCAGCTATACGCCGTTCGCACGGCTGGCGATGCCACATCGCGCCGGGCTGCTGGTGCTGTGGATGGTGTGGGGCGGTGCACTGGCCGGGATCCTGCTGAAAATGTGCTGGCCGACGGCGCCGCGCTGGGTGGGCGTGCCGCTATATCTGCTGCTGGGTTGGGTGGCGGTGTGGTTCGCCCCGACGATCGTGCACGTCGCAGGGGTGGCCGCGATGGTGCTGTTGGCTGTCGGCGGCGTCTTATACAGCGTCGGTGGCGTGTTTTATGGCCTGCGCTGGCCCGATCCGTGGCCTGAGACGTTCGGCTATCACGAGTTCTTCCACGCCTTTACCGTGGTAGCGGCGATTTGCCACTACATCGCCATGTGGCTCGCCGTTTTCTACGTGGGCCACCCGCTATAGCTGGGTGACGACATTGGCCGACCAGTAGGCCTTCATCGCGGTGACCTTGCCGTCGTCGCCGAATACCATGACGTCGATGGGCTCGATGACCATCCGGCTGTCGCCGGCCGACATGGTCAGCCGGAACTGAAACGCCGCCTCGTTGCCGGCGACCCGCAACGACACCAGCTCACATTCGCGCTCCAGGTTGTCGACAGCGGAGTAGAAGCCGTGGATCGCCTGCCGGCCGATGTGCACCTCGCCTCCCACCGGATCCTCGACGGTGGCGTCATCGGCGTACAGCTCAACCAGATCGTCCGCGCTGCCCTTGGCGACCAGCCTGATATAGCGGTTGACGGTGTCCGCGATGGCTTCGGGACTCGGCATGAGACGCCACGCTACCGTGAGGCGCTCAACGCGGCCGCCAATTCCGGCGTGGTGGTGACCGGCAGATCACAGATTCGGCCGCGGCACACGTAGGCGGCGTCGGCTCCGGCCACGCGATCACGGCCGGTCAGCAGCTCCGACGAGTTCACTGCGCCGCCGACGACGATCGCACCGCCGGGTGCCAGGCGGCGGGCATCGGTCAGCAGCGACGACTGCGCGGCGTCGCACGCCACCGCGATCTGCAGCGGACCGCGGACTGCGGATTCGGCCACGGCCAGCCAATGCCCGGCCGAGCGCGGCGCGCGGGCCAGCAGCGGGGAGTGCGTCGGCAGCGTGTCCGCCGCGGCTTGACTGTACCGATCGGCGCGCTCACCACCGACCAGGTGTGCCGCGGTAAGCAGCGCCTCGGCGATCGATGACGCCCCCGATGGCGTCGCCCCGTCCACGGGGTCGGCGGGCCGGAACATCAGCTGTTCGGCGTCATCGGCGCTGTCGAACCAGCGGCCCGGCCGGTCGGGGTCGGCGAAGTGCGCCAGCGCGGCGTCGAGCAGCTCGCCGGCCGTCGTCAACCAGGCCTCATCGGCAGTCAGCTGATACAACGTCAGCAACCCGGTGGCCAGCGTCGCATGGTCTTCCAGGATGGCCGCGCTGTCGCCGACTTGCCCACCAAGGCTGGCTCGGCGCAGTCGGCCGTTCACCATGTGCAAATCCACCAGCGCCGTGGCGCATCGCAGCGCCGCTGTCAACAGCCCAGAATCATCGAGCGCCACACTGGCTTCCGCTAAAGCAGTGATGGCCAGACCGTTCCAGGCGGTTACGACCTTGTCGTCGCGGTCCGGCTGGGCCCGAGTCAAGCGCGCCGCCAGCAGCGCAGTGCGGACCCGCTCGAAGCGGGCCGGGTCATCGGGATCCGCCCGTAGCTGAAGCACCGACGCGCCTACCTCGAACGTGCCTGTCTCGGTGACACCGAAAATCGCAGCGGCCCAACGGCCATCGTCTTCGCCCAACGCCTCTCGCAACTGATCAGGCGTCCACACATAGGTCGATCCTTCGCGGCCGCCGGCGTCGGCGTCCAACGACGACGTGAACATGTCGCGATCGCCCAAATCCTCGATCATGAACCGCGCCGTCTCGGCGGCTACCCGACGGGCCAGCGGGTCACCGGTTCGACGCGCCCAGTGCGCGTAAGCCCGCAGCAGCAACGCGTTGTCATACAGCATCTTCTCGAAATGCGGGACCACCCAGGCATTGTCGACGCTGTAGCGCGCGAAGCCACCGGCCAGCTGGTCGTAGATGCCGCCGCGGGCCATCGCCGTGCCGGTGCGCTGCACCGAACTGAGCGCGTCGGCCGAACCCGTGCGCTCGTGGTGGCGCAGCAGCGCCTCGAGCAGCGCCGACGGCGGAAACTTCGGTGCGCGGCCGAACCCGCCGCGAACCCTGTCCTCGTCCTGCAGCACTACGGTTACTGCGTGATGACACAGCGCCGGGTCGATCTGAGGTCCGCCGCCCGGCAGCCCGGACGCCATCGTCCGCAGCTCCCCCGCAATCTGTTCCGACGCCTGCTCGACCTCGTCGCGCCGGGTGCGCCAGGTGTTGACGACCGCCGAAAGCAGTTCGAGGAAAGCCGGCTTGGGGTAATAGGTCCCGCAGAAAAACGGTCGGCCATCAGGGGTGAGGAAGCAGGTCATCGGCCAGCCGCCCTGTCCGGTCAGAGCGACGGTGGCGTTCATGTAGACAGCGTCGATGTCGGGTCGCTCCTCGCGGTCGACTTTGATACAGACGAAGCCGGCGTTCATCGCAGCGGCGACCTCGTCGTCCTCGAAGGATTCATGGGCCATGACATGGCACCAGTGACAGGCCGCGTAGCCAACCGACAGCAGGATCGGCACGTCGCGTTCGGCGGCCTCGGCCAACGCCTGGGCGGTCCACTGTTGCCAGTGCACCGGGTTATCGGCGTGCTGGCGTAGATACGGGCTGGGCGCGGTGCCCAACATGTTGCGGAAGCTCATTTGCGCCGCTCCTCGATCCCGGCGGTGCCGGCGGCTTCGTCGCCGGCGCGGCTCATTTGCGCCGCTCCTCGATCCCGGCGATGCCGGCAGCTTCGTCGCCGGCGCGGCTCATCGGCAGATCACGGTGTTAGCTGTCCGGTTCATGCGCGGTGTCGTTGCGATCGGCGGGCCGTTCCACTCCGACGGTGCCCTCATCGACGGGCTGATCCGGTTCGGGATGACCCCGGTCGAAGGATTCCGGCAGCTTCTTCAGGTGCCGGTTCATGGATCGGACCAGGAAAAACGTTCCGAGCAGCAGCAAGACGACGACGAGCAGCCCTACTGGGCTGGCCTTGCCCCAGTCGGGTCCAGTTCGCCGGGGCGTGTCATCGGCGAGGACTTCGATCGCGGCAAGCACAACCAGATTCACAGGTCAGCCTCGATTCCGGCAAACAGGTCGGTTTCGGGAAGAGTCACGGGAACACGCGAGCGGGCCAATTCGAATTCCTCGGTCGGCCACAACCGCTCCTGCCAGGCGATCGGCGCGGCGAAGAAATCGGCGTTGGGATCAATCTGGGTGGAGTGGGCGCGCAGCGCGTCGTCGCGCTGGCTGAAATACTTCGAGCATTCCACCCGTGTCGTCACCCGGTGCGGGAAGATGTCATGTTGGGGGTCCCACAGCGCCAGCCATTTCTCGAATGGCCCTTTCTGGCCGTGCCTGGCGAACTCGTCCTGCAGCACCTGCATCCGTTGGCGCAGGAAGCCGTGAATGTAGTACAGCTTGGGCACCGTCCACGGCTCACCGGCATCGGGGAAGCGCACGTAATCTCCGGCCGCCTCGTAGGCAGCGATCGACACCTGGTGACAGCGAACATGGTCGGGATGCGGGTAGCCACCGTTCTCGTCGTACGTGGTCATCACGTGCGGGCGGAAATCCCGCACCACACGTACGAGTGCAGCGGTCGACACCTCTAGCGGTACCAGCGCGAAGCAGTCTTCGGGCAACGGCGGCGGCAGGTCACCTTTGGGTAGACCGGAGTCGACGAAGCCCAGCCAGGTGTGCTCGACACCAAGAATCTCCGCTGCCTTCGCCATCTCGTCGCGGCGAATCTCGGCCATGCGTCCGTGGACTTCGGGCAGGTCCATGGCCGGGTTGAGGATGTCGCCGCGTTCGCCGCCGGTCAGCGTCACCACCAGCACGCGATGGCCCTCGTCGGCGTATCGGGCGAGGGTGGCGGCGCCCTTACTGGACTCGTCGTCCGGGTGGGCGTGCACCGCCATCAGCCGCAACTCGCTCACGTGCTCCCTATCTTCGTCCGCTGGTCACCGGCGTGGGTGGCCATATAGTTCCACTTCTCATCGTTCCATCCCGTCGATCGGCACCCGAATCCGATCGCCCGAGACGCACATCGGCAAAGCCCGCACCCTGCCGGCCCAGCACTGTGAGGGCGTCTCGGACCGACGCACAACAAACGCCGAACTGCGAATACGTGAATTCCGGAAGCCTCGCGGTGGTAGCATTCTTGAGTGCACGGTTCCTGCTGGAACCGTGTATTGCTTCATTGGCGGGCATACGCGACCGTAAGCGGCCCCTAGCGGCAATACACGCGGTGGAACCCGATGCGCCCCGGCAGCGGAGACTGGAAGCCGCCCCGCGAATGCGCGGAACCGACAAGACGAGGAGCACGACGAGAGATGACGGACACTCAGGTGACCTGGTTGACTCAGGAATCACATGACCGACTCAAGGCGGAGCTCGACCAGCTGATCGCTAATCGTCCGGTTATCGCCGCGGAAATCAACGACCGCCGCGAGGAGGGTGACCTGCGCGAGAACGGCGGCTACCACGCCGCCCGGGAAGAGCAAGGGCAGCAGGAAGCGCGGATCCGTCAGCTGCAGGAATTGCTCAACAACGCCAAGGTCGGCGAAGCTCCCGAACAGTCCGGTGTGGCGCTGCCCGGCTCGGTCGTGAAGGTCTACTACAACGGCGACGAGTCCGACTCCGAAACGTTTCTGATCGCCACCCGCCAGGAGGGCCTCAACGACGGCAAGCTCGAGGTGTACTCGCCCAACTCGCCGCTAGGTGGCGCGTTGATCGACGCCAAGGTCGGTGAGACCCGCAGCTATACCGTTCCCAACGGCAATACGGTCGAGGTCACGCTGGTCAGCGCGGAGCCTTACCACTCTTAGGCACCACTTGGTCGGGGAATCGGCCGGGATCGCGGTCAGCTAATGGCGCGCATCGCCGAAGATCTACTCCTGTTGCTGCTCGACAACGCGTCGGCGCAGCCGGGCTTGGATCGATCGCGCCGCGATCGGGTACTGACCGCAGCGGCATTGCTCGACTTAGCGCACGCCTGCCGGATCCGTCCAGCGGTCGACAGCGAGGCGGTTGAACCAGGGCTGCTCATTGTGCTGAGCGGGCCGGATCTCGATGATCCGGTGCTGGCGCCGGCGCTCCAGCTGCTGCTACGCCGTCCCATCAGTCCGGCCAACGCGATTGCGAAGCTAAAGCGTGATACTCCAACCGCCGTTTTCAACCAGCTTGAGCGAAAAGGACACCTGAAGCAGGTTCGCTTGCAGACCAAAGGGTTCAAGCATCCCTATGCATGGCCGCTGACCGACCGCAGACGAGTGGCTCAGGCCCGTGCGGCGCTGACAGCCGCGCTGTTCAACCAACAGTGCCCCGATCCGGCGACGGCAACCATCATCTCGCTGCTGTACACGGTCAACGGACTGGGTGCGATATTGAGCCTCGACCAGCGCGGTTGGGAGTGGGTGCGCGATCGGGCGGGCGATATCGCCAGCGGCAGCTGGGTAAGTGGGTCCGAGCCCGAG
>JAFAQO010000018.1 GCA_019246375.1 Mycobacterium sp.
GAGCACGTAGCCGCCCCTGGCCACGCCGTCGAGGCTGGTGCCCTCCAGCACCGGTACACCTTGGCGGGTCAGCATGAGCCCGACCGGGCCGCTGCCGTTGCCGCGCGCGAGGATCGTGCGCCAGGCGTAGGCGGTCTCGTTGGCATCGGCCGGCCGCACCACCGACAGGTTCGGAATGGCGCGCAGCGCCGCCAGGTGCTCGATCGGTTGATGGGTCGGGCCGTCCTCCCCGAGTCCGATTGAGTCATGCGTCCACACGTAGATGGTGTCGATGTCCATCAGCGACGCCAGCCGCACCGCCGGGCGCATGTAGTCCGAGACCTGCAGGAACGTGCCGCCGAACGCGCGGGTCGGGCCGTGCAGCACGATGCCGGACAGGATGGCGCCCATCGCGTGCTCGCGGACACCGAAATGCAGCACCCGGCCGTACCAGTCGGCAGTGTATTTCTTCGTCGAAATCGACGGCGGTCCGAACGAGTCGGCGCCCTCGATGTCCGTGCTGTTGCTGCCGCCCAAGTCGGCCGATCCGCCCCACAGTTCAGGCAGTTTGGGTCCGAGCGCGCCGAGCACCTTGCCGGACGCTTTGCGGGTGGCCAGCTCGTCAGAGCCGGGCTCCCACTGCGGCAGGTCGTCGTCCCAGCCGTCGGGCAGCTCTTCCGCCGTCAGCCGGTCCAGCAGCGCCTTGCGTTCGGGTTCGCGCTGCGCCCACGCGTCGAACCCGGGCTGCCAGCGTTCGTGGGCCTCCCGGCCGCGGTCCACCAGCTTGCGGGTATGGGCGAGAACCTCGTCGCTGATCTCGAACGTCTTGTCGGGGTCGAAGCCGAGCACCTTCTTGACTTCGGCCACCTCCTCGTCGCCGAGAGCCGAGCCGTGAGCATCTCCGGTGTTCATCGCATTAGGAGCCGGCCAGCCGATGATGGTGCGTAGCTCGATGAACGACGGTCGGTCGGTGACAGCTTGCGCGTTGCGGATGGCCTCTTCGATGGCGACCACGTTCTCGCCGCCCTCAATTTCCTGGACGTGCCAGCCGTACGCTCGGTAGCGGGCGGCGGTGTCCTCGCAGAGCGCGATGTTGGTGTCGTCTTCGATCGAGATCTGGTTGTGGTCGTAGAACACAATGAGATTGCCCAGCTGCTGGACCGCGGCCAACGACGACGCCTCCGACGACACTCCTTCTTCGATGTCGCCGTCGGAGGCGATCACGTAGATGAAGTGGTCGAACGGGCTGCTTCCAGGGGCGGCGTCCGGATCGAACAGGCCGCGTTCGTAGCGCGACGCCATGGCCATTCCGACCGAGGACGCTATGCCCTGGCCGAGCGGGCCGGTCGTGATCTCAACGCCTTTGGTGTGGCGGAACTCCGGGTGTCCGGGCGTCTTGGAATGCCAGGTGCGGTATGCCTCAAGATCTGACAGCTCGAGGCCGAAGCCGCCGAGGTAAAGCTGAATGTAGAGGGTCAGGCTGCTGTGGCCCGCCGACAGCACGAACCGGTCGCGGCCCAGCCAGGCGGTATCGCTGGGGTCATGTCGCATCGTCCGCTGAAACAACGTGTACGCCAGAGGCGCAAGACTCATCGCCGTTCCGGGATGGCCGTTACCGACCTTTTGGACCGCGTCGGCGGCCAGCACCCGGATGGTGTCGACCGCCTTCGAATCGATCTCAGTCCAGTCGTCGGGATGGTGCGCTTGGGTAAGTGCGGAAATGTCTTCGAGTGTGGTCACTAGCTCAGTCCTTCGTCGACAGGCCGGTCCATCTCCACCCTAGTGCGGGATCGCGGAGGTGGCTGTAGAACAAGAGTCGGCTTACCACGTTCCGCCGCCGCTAAAACGGCAAGTTGCGCTGCTTACCAGATGGAGTCGACCCTGCGGTGCTGTCGAGGCGGGCACTCGGTCTACCATCGTCTGTAGTAGAAGCTACGCGCTGCTGCGATCCGAGGAGTTATTGCGTGAGCGTTCGCGGGCGCGTCGCGCCGAGCCGGGCAATCCAGCAAAAGGTGCTGGCTTACCTGGCGCTGACAAAGCCGCGGGTTATCGAACTGTTGCTGGTCACCGCAATCCCGGCGATGTTGCTCGCCGACCGGGGGACGGTCAACCCGCTGCTGATCCTCGACACCCTGATCGGTGGGATGCTCGCCGCGGCCGGCGCTAACACCCTGAACTGCGTGGCCGACGCCGACATCGACAAGCTGATGAAGCGCACGGCTCGACGGCCGCTGGCGCGCGATGCCGTGCCGACCAGAAAAGCGCTGATATTCGGCGTGGTGCTGAGCGTTGGTTCGTTCTTCTGGCTGTGGTGGACAACCAACCTGCTGTCCGGACTGCTGGCCGTCGCCACCATCGCGTTCTATGTATTCGTTTACACATTGCTGCTCAAGCGGCGCACATCGCAGAACGTCGTGTGGGGCGGAGCGGCCGGCTGTATGCCGGTGATGATCGCCTGGTCGGCGGTGACCGGCAGTATCGGCTGGCCGGCGTTGGTGATGTTCGCGATCATCTTCTTCTGGACGCCGCCGCACACCTGGGCGCTGGCCATGCGCTACAAGGACGACTACAGAGCGGCCGGCGTGCCGATGCTGCCGGCGGTGGCGACCGAGCGCCAGGTCACCAAGCGGATACTGGTCTATACCTGGCTGACGGTGCTGGCGACGCTGGTGTTGGGACTGGCCGCCGGATGGCTCTACGCCTCGGTCGCCGTAGCGGCGGGAGCCTGGTTCTTGGCGATGGCCCACCAGCTCTACGCGGGCGTCCGCCGCGGCGAGCCGGTCAAGCCGCTGCGGCTGTTCCTGCAGTCGAACAACTACCTGGCGGTGGTGTTCTGCGCGCTGGCGCTCGACTCCGCGATCGCGCTGCCGACGCTGTTCTGATCAGCCGCGAGTGTCGTCGAAAACACAACTTGCATCGACACCGTGTAGTACTACTTCGATGGTGTTGCCTCACGTCATACCTATACCCCCGAGCTGTATTTCGCTGCTCGGCGGATTAGTCCAAGATGATCGCCATGTCGAAGTTTACTGAGGGGCATCGTCAGGAGTGCCGCTGATGCCATTGCGGGCTTTTCGCGACAACTTCGCGGCCATCAGCGC
>JAFAQO010000050.1 GCA_019246375.1 Mycobacterium sp.
CGAGCGCCAGCGCGGGCAAGAAGGTGAGCGCAACAAGGATGAGGGTGACACCCACAACCAGGCCGACGAATTGGGGCTTATGTGTGGGCAGCGTGCCGATAGACTGCGGCGTCGTACCTTGGCGGGCCAGCGAGCCGGCCAGCGCGAGCAGCAGGATCATCGGCAGGAACCGGCCGAAGGCCATCGCCAGGCCGAGAGCAGTGTTGTACCACGTTGTGTTGGCCATCAAGCCGGCGAAAGCGGAGCCGTTGTTGTTGGCGGCGGAGGTGAACGCGTACAGCACTTCCGATAGGCCGTGCGGCCCGGTGTTCGCCATCTCGGCGCGCTCTCGCGGCAACGCCATTGCGATCGCGGTGCCGAGCAGCACAATAAGCGGGGTGACCAAGAAGTAGCTGGCCGCGAACTTGATCTCCCGCGGCGTGATCTTCTTCCCGAGGTACTCCGGTGTGCGGCCGACCATCAATCCGGCGACGAACACGGTGATCACCGCGAGAACAAGGATGCCGTATAGGCCCGAACCCGTGCCGCCGGGCGCGACCTCGCCGAGCTGCATGTTAAACATCGTCATCATGCCGCCCAGGCTGGTGTAGGAGTCGTGCGTGGAGTCGACGGCGCCGGTGGACGTGAGCGTGGTGGCGTCGGCGAACACCGCGGAGTCGGCGACTCCCAAACGCTGCTCAATCCCTTCCGTGGTAGCGCCCACTGCGGTGGGAACAGTGCCGTGATGCTGCAACTGCACCAGCAGCATCACGCTGACACTGATGGCAGCAATGACAGCCATGACAGCGGCAATCGCGTAGCCCTGCTTCTTATGGCCCACCATGCGACCGAAGGTGCGGGGCAGCGAGAAGCCGATAACCAGCAGCAGGAAGATTTCGACCCAGTTCGTCCATGTGGTGGCGTTCTCGAACGGGTGCGCGGAGTTGGCGTTGTAGAAACCGCCGCCGTTGGTGCCGAGCTCTTTGATCACCTCCTGACTGGCCACCGGACCACCGGTGATGGTCTGCTGGGAGCCGGCCAGCGTGGTGACCACCTGGTCGTGCAGGTGGAAGTTCTGGATCACGCCGCCGGCGACCAGCACCACCGCGCCGACGATCGAGATCGGCAGCAGAATGCGCAGCGTGCCGCGGACCAGGTCCACCCAGAAGTTGCCGAGCTCACCCGTGCGCTTGCGGACAAATCCGCGGACGAAAGCGACCGCAACCGCCATGCCGACCGCTGCGGACACGAAGTTCTGCACCGCCAAACCGGCCATCTGTACCAGGTGACCCTGGGTGGTTTCACCGGAATACGCCTGCCAGTTCGTATTGGTGACGAAACTGACGGCGGTGTTCCAGGCCAGCGCCGGAGTCATCGGCGTCGACGGATCGTGAAGATGCAGCGGAAGCTTGCCCTGGACAAGCTGGAGCAGGAAAAGGAAAACAATGCCGACCGCGGAGAACGCGAGAACGCTGCGCGCGTACGTGGCCCAGGACTGCTCGGAATTCGGGTTGGCGCCGATTATTCGGTAGATGGATCGCTCTGAACCCGAGTGCTTCTCCGAGCTGTATACCCGGTACATGTAGTCGCCCAGTGGTACGTGGACGACCGCCAGCGCAACGACCAAGAGCGTGAGGAACAGCACACCAGCTGTTGTGCTACTCATCAGAAACGTTCCGGAAACAGCAGAGCCGCGACCAGTAACACCGCGAGCATAACGGCCAGCGCGAGACCGATAGCGTTGGCCGGGCTCATAGTCTTTCGACCAATTTCAATACGGTGCCGAGCAGCGCGAATACCGCCACTGTCAACAGCAGGTAGATCACCACAGACACTTCGTCTCCGTTCCGACCACCAAATCAGTTCGAGCCCGGGCCGATCTCGGGGCATCCGCAGCTTTCACCGAGCCCTTGGCGTTAAGGACTGAAACGACGCTAAGCCCGCTCCGCTCCGGGCGTCGGCTGCGTTGACGCTTTCTTTACAGGTCTAGCTGCGACCTTTACGTCCGTGCCGGACTAACCGACTTTTGGGTAGACCGCTCGATCATTGCCAGGCGCACCCGAAAGAGGGTTTGGCCGTCGGCAGATTCCGCAGTAACCGAGCCATGATGCGCCCTGACGATCGAGGCGACGATGGCCAACCCGAGACCGGTGTTGCCCAACTCTCCGGATCGGGACTTATCCGCGCGCACGAATCTTTCGAAAAGGTGCGGAAGAAGCTTCGGATCGATGCCTGGCCCATCGTCGGTAACCGTCAGCTCTGTGTGTGGTGCTGCGGCGCTGCCCTGATGGGCCGCGATTCGCGTCGTCACGGTGACCCCGGATGGTGTGTGTACCCAAGCATTCTTCAGCAGATTGCTGACAAGCTGGTGCAGCCGGGCACGGTCGCCATGGACCCACACCGGCTCGTCGGGTAAATCGGTGAGCCAACGGTGTGCGGGCGCCGCCACCGCCGCGTCGTTCACGGCGTTGCGGACAACGTCAACCAAGTTGACGTCTTCGGTGCGTAGGTCTTCTCCCTCGCTGAGACGCGACAGCAGTAGCAGCTCCTCGACAAGCGATGACATTCGCCGTGCTTCCGACTCGATGCGGGCCAGGGCGTATTCGGTGGTCGGTGGCAGCGCGGCACTGTCTTGCCGGGTGAGTTCGGCGTAGCCCTGAATCGCCGCCAGCGGGGTACGCAGTTCGTGGCTGGCGTCGGTGATGAACTGCCGCATCCGCCGGTCGGATTCGACGCGGTGCGCGAGCGCGCTATCGACGTTGTCCAGCAATCGGTTGAGCGTATTGCCGACGATTCCCACTTCGTGATCCGGATCGGTGTTGTCCGGCCGCACCCGCACGGTGATTCGCTCTTCCCCTTCGGCGAGCGGCATTCTCGCAACGGTGGCAGCGGTGGCAGCGACGCGGCGCAGGGGGCGCAGCGCGTAACCGACCACTGACACCGTGAGTCCCGCCGTCACCGCCAGCGCGGAGATCAAAAGCGCTGAGGCAGTTAGGGTTCCGCGTGCAACCGTCCGGTTTCCGCGGTCCAGCGACACGCCGACGACGAGGCGATCGCCGTTAGCCGCCCCGTGGCTGCCCACCCGGTAGGAACCCAAGCTGCCCAACTTTTCGGTGCGTGGCGGCCCGCTAAGCCACGACTGGCTTTCGATCGCGTGGACAACGTCGTTAGGGGCGGGTTGGGGCTCGTCCTCAGAGAACACCGCCGAGCCGATCACCGCGCCGTCATGCAGTACGGCAATCAGGTTCCCGGGGGTCTGCTCGGTGAATCCCAACAGCGCCTGACCTATGCTCGGCCCGCCATGGGCGGGCGAGCCTTCGCGGCTGCGGTATTTGTCGTAGGAGTGGCTGAAGGCGTTCAGCGATTCGGAAAGTTCCGCGTCGTTCATTGCTGTGACATACCGTCGCAGGCTCACCACTGAGACGACACAGACGGCCACCAAC
>JAFAQO010000058.1 GCA_019246375.1 Mycobacterium sp.
ACGACGCTGCGCCCGGCTAACTCGACGCAGTCGGCAGGAATCTCCAGGGCAGCGGTTCCGTATTCCAGGGTGTAGGTCTCGGTGTGCACCGGCGGCGGCAACTTACCGGCCTTCCGGATCGCGAGCACGCCGGTGCCGAGTCGGCAGGCGACCGCCCCGGCCATCACAAAGCCCCGCGCGTCGATGCCGGCCACCAGGTCAGCCCCCGAAGCGACGTCGGTCAGCGCGTCGGTCACCACGGCGAACCCTCTCCGGTCGGCGAGCAGCGGGGTGAGGTCCCTGAACTGGACTCCCGGTACGGGGAAGTCGGCCACCTCCCGCGTCAGCGACGCGATGACGTCGTCCACCGAGGCGCCACCGCCGCCGCTGGGAACGCTGCGGTTGGACGTCACCGCGCCAGCTCCCAGCGGTCCATGTTCCATCCGGCGCCCCACCGGGTCGGGCTGCTGGTCACCGCGTACGTCTTCTTCGACGTCATCAGGGTGCGCTGCTGGCGGTACAGCGGCAGCGTCGGCATGTCGCCCCACAGCACGGGAGCGCCGTCCCCGAGGAGCCGTACCTGTTCGGCGGGGTCGGCGGACACCGCAAGCGAGTTGATGATGCCGTCGATCTGCCCGTTGGCGTAGCCGGACAGGTTACTACCGTTGCCGCCGTGCAAGGCGTAGGCGTCCATCGTGGATGATCCGGTCGATCCGCTGCCGGTGGCGCCGCCGGTGCTCGCCAGCAGCACGTCGGCCTTCCCGTCCCGCAGCGTTTGCGGCCCGGCGCCCTCCGACGTCACATTGGAGACGGTGATGCCGGCGGGCGCGCAAGCATTGGTGATCGCACCGACGCTGGCGGCCAGTCGCGCGTTGGGTGCCCGGTAGCCGATCCGCACCGTGAGCGGCTTAGCACCCAGCGCGTCGCGAGCCGCGCCTGCGTTGGCGCGGACGAACTGCCCGGCCGCAGGCGCGGCGTCTTCGGCCTGCGCGACGGCGTCGTCACTGGCGGGGTGCAGCCGGGCGTTGGCGATCGGCACGCCGGCGTCGTGCGCGATCACGTCACGGGGCGTGCATAGAGCGAGCGCGCGGCGTGCCGGAGTCTGCGACAGCGGCCCCAGCGGCGCGAAGATTAGCTGCTCGATGCCGGCTGACGCCGAATCGGTGCGCTGGTAGTTGTCCGGGGTGATCAGCGATCCCGACGACCCGGTTGCGACGTCGACGACGTCAACCGACTTGTCGTTGATCCGGTCTTGGATATCGGCTGACTCGCGCCAAATGGTGATCCGCTTGGTGTTCGGGGCGCTGCCCCACCAGCGGTCGTTGGCGACCAGCACCACAGCGCCGCTGTCCAATACCGATTCGATCTTGTACGGTCCCGACGACGGGAAGTGTTTGCTGACAGTGTCGGGTTTCAGCCCTGGCCGCAGGTCCCACGTCGTGTTCCATAGCTTGGCGATACGGTCCACGACGGGTCTGTTGTTGCTCCGCAGCGCAGCGAGGACGTCGACGCCCAGCTCATCGGCGATGACGTGGGACGGCATCATCGACGTCGCGGTGAACAACTGGTTGTAGTCGACGACGTTGCGGTCCGGCGCGAACGACACCCGCGCCTTCTTTTGCCCCGGTTGGCAGTCGATATTGAGGACGTCGACATAGCCGGCATGGCTGGCCGCGTCGAAGCCGGGGAACCGGCCGGATTGGGCCGCCCACGCCAGCACCATGTCGTCACAGGTGATCGGCTTGCCGTCGGAGTAGACGGCCTTGTCGGCGATTTGGTAGTCCAAAACCAGGGGTGCACCGCCCACGACCGAGATCGTTCCGAAGTCGCGGTCGGCGACAACCTGTCCGTCCGGTCCGTGGTAGCCGAAGCCGGTGAGCGTCCGGGCGAACGCCTGGGCGCCGGCCGATGCGGCGCCGTTGACGGTGTTGGTGTTGTATGTCGCCAGCGCGCCGTCCACGACGTAGCGGATCTGGTCGGCGGCCCTGCCGGAACACGCGGACAGCGTCGACGGCACTACTGCCGCGAGCGTCGTCACCAGCAGGACCGCCACGCGCCGACGCCAGGCAGCCATCGGGCTACCGCCGGCCGGTGTTGCGCTTGCCCGTTGGCCGTCGGTGACGGCTGCCAGTGGGCCGCGCCGGTCGAGCGCCCGGCGTCGGCTTGCTCGGGGCGGTCTTGCTCGAAGGCGTCGCCGCGGCGGTCTCCTCGGCCGGCTTGTCACCGGCCGTTTCCGCGGGCTCGGAGACCTTTTCGGAGCCCTTGGCCGAGCCCTTGGCCGAGCCCGGGTTGCGCCGCCTGAGCACCCGGCGGGTGTGGGTGCGCACCAGTTCGGTGCGTTCACGCAGGGTGACCAGTAACGGCGTGGCGAAGAAGATCGACGAATACGTGCCGACGATGATTCCGACCAACTGCACCAGCGCCAGGTCCTTCAACGTGCCCACACCCAACAGCCACACCGCCACGACCATCAGCGCGAGCACCGGCAGCACCGAGATCAAGCTGGTGTTGATCGAGCGCATGAACGTCTGGTTGATAGCCAGATTGGCCTGCTCTGCGAAGGTGCGCCGGGTGGTGTGCTGGAAGCCGTGGGTGTTCTCCTCGACCTTGTCGAACACGATGACGGTGTCGTAGAGGGAAAAACCGAGGATCGTCAGCAACCCGATCACCGTGGCCGGGGTGACCTCGAAGCCGACCAGTGAGTACACCCCTGCGGTGACGGTCAGGTCGAAGCACATGGTGGCCAGCGCGGAGATCGCCATGTAGCGCTCGTATCGCACCGTGATGTACAGGGCGACGAGCACCAGGAACACCATCAACGCGATCAGTGCTTTCTTGGTGATCTGACCGCCCCAGGTCTCCGACACCGCGGAGTCGCTGATGGCCTGCTTGCTCGGCTTGCCGTCGGTGTCTTTGGGTTGGAACCGGTCGAACAGCGCATTTCTGAGCTTGGCCGTCTGGTCGTTGGACAGCGTTTTCGAGCGGATCTGCACCGTTGCCGAGATGCCGTTGCCGACGAGGACCACCGACTCGGGATCCGCCCCGATCGTCTGCCGGAAGACTTGTTCGACCTGGGCGACACTGACTGTGCCCGCCCCGCCTGCGGCGGGCATTGACACCTTGGTGCCGCCCTTGAAGTCGATGCCGAAGGTGAACCCGCGAAGCACGATGCTGACGATGGCGATCGCGACGATTGCCCCGCCCACGCCGTACCACAGCCGACGCCGCCCCACCACCTCGAATGCGCCCGTGCCGGTGTACAGCCGGGACAAGAAATTGTGGTGCGGCAGTTGGGCGGCGGTGTCGAGGTCGGCGACGGTTCCAGTGGTCTCAGTCAGCTCCACCGCTTCGGTGGTCACTTCGTCGTTGGCGCCGCTCCTGGTATTCGCTTTGGAGGCCATCTCGCTATCCCCGTCCCGTCGAATGGGCCCCTGAGTGGGTCACAGCCTGGGCCACGGCCCGCCGTTCGCGCGCGACCTGCTGGATTGCGCCCAGACCGTTGTATGCCGGCTTGGCCAGCGTCACTGACTTGGAAGCAAGGTAAATCAGCGGCCAAGTCACCAGGAAGACCACGACGAGGTCCAAAATCGTCGTCAGTCCGAGGGTGAACGCGAAACCCTTCACCTGGCCGATCGCCAGGAAGTACAGCACCGCGGCGGCCAAGAAGGTGACGGCGTTGCCCGACACGATCGTTTTGCGGGCCCGCGCCCAACCGCGCGGAACCGCTGACCGGAATGAACGGCCTTCGCGGATCTCGTCTTTGATGCGTTCAAAGAACACCACGAACGAGTCGGCGGTGGTGCCGATTCCGATGATCAGGCCCGCGATACCGGCCAGATCCAGGGTGTAGTTGATATATCGGCCCAGCAGCACCAGGATTGCGAAAACCATTGCGCCCGAAGCCACCAACGACAGCGCGGTGAGCAGTCCCAGCACCCGGTAATACGCCAGCGAGTACAGCAGCACCAGCGCCAACCCGATCGCGCCGGCGATCAGGCCGGCGCGCAGCGACGTCAATCCCAATGTGGCCGAGACGGTTTCGGCTTCCGACGACTCGAAGGACAGCGGCAACGAGCCGTATTTCAGAACGTTGGCCAGCTGACGTGCCGTATCAGCCGTGAATGGCGGGTCTCCACCGGTGATTTGGGTCCTACCGCCGGGAATCGCTTCGCGGATCTGCGGTGCGCTGACCACCCGTGAGTCCAGCGTGAACGCGGTCTGGGTTCCGACGTGCGCGGCGGTGAAATCAGCCCAGGTGTCGGCCGCCGCACTCTTGAACTGCAGGTCGACGACGTAGCCACCACTGCGCTGGTCCAGACCCGAGGAGGCGTTCTGGATCTGGTCGCCGCTGATGATCGACGGCGCAAGCAGGTAGGCGGACTTGTGGTCGGTTGAGCAGGTCACCAGGGGAAGGTCGGGGTCGTCGTTACCGGCCAGGATGTCTTCGTCGTCGCAGCGGCTGGCCTGGTATCGCAGTGCGATGTACTGTACGCTCCCGCTGGCGTTCTGCCGCCACTTCTTTTCCGTCGCGATGCGCTCGGCGAGGTCTTTGCGTGGATCCGGTGGCGCGGGCTGCACCGCCGGCGCTGGGTTCGCGGCTGCCGGCTGCCCCGGCGCCGGCGCCGGCCCCGGGTTGGGTGCCGGGGTGGGTGGTGGCGTGGGCTCCGCCGGGTAGGGCCGGGGCTGTGCCGGGGGGATTCCGCCGCCGCCCGGTGCTGGGGGTTGTTGGTTGTCCGGGGCTTGCGCCGGCGCTTCGGGGGGCTGCCCGGATGGGGCTCCGGGCGCTTGGCCGGGTTGCGGGCCGGGGGCTGTCGGGCCGGGCCCGGGTCCCTCACCCGGTTCCGGAGCGGCCTGCGCCGGTACCGCCTGGATCACCGGCCGGATGTACAGCCGCGCGGTCTGTCCCAAATTCCGGGCTTCGTTGCCGTTAGTTCCCGGCACGGTGATGACCAGGTTGTCGCCATCTACGACGACTTCGGATCCGGAGACACCAAGCCCGTTGACCCGGGAGCTGATGATCTGCTGGGCCTGCGCCAGCGCTTCCCGGGTCGGGCGAGAGCCGTCGGGCGTGCGGGCGGTCAACGTGACGCGGGTGCCGCCCTGCAGGTCGATGCCGAGCTTGGGGGCGGCGTGCTTGTCCCCGGTCAGAAACACCAGCAGGTACACGCCGATGAGCAGGGCCAGAAACACCGACAGATAGCGGGCAGGGTGCACCGGCGCCGAAGGCGATGCCACGTTGTTGAGTCTCCTCGCTTACCGATCAGTTCGACTGCACCCGCAAAGGGTACGTGCCGGTCAGCAGACCTCAGTCTTTGGGCAGTCGCTGTGTGTCGCCGGCGGCCAGCCGGTCCGGGTCGGCCATCTCGGTGTCGTCGCCGCCGGCCTCATCGGCCTCGGTGTCGATGGTCTCCGGCTCGATGCGGTCCCGGATGGCCAGCTTCATCCAGGTGGTCACGACACCCGGGGCGATCTCAAGGTCGACAGTGTCGTCGGTGATATCGGTGATGACTCCCTGCAACCCCGACGTGGTGTGCACTCGGTCGCCGATGTGCAGCGATTCGTGCAAGTCGATGGTGGATTGCATCGCCCGCCTCTGACGGCGCGACGCGAAGAACATGAACACCGCCAAGATGATGAGCAGCGGCAAGAAGATGACGAGTTGGTCCATGACGGCAACGATCTTTCGGTTTCTCTGGTCGGCACTGGACCGAAACCGGTCACGGGCCTGGTAAGCCACCAGTCTGCCATTGCGCCCTGCGGCAACCCGCGACACCGCCCGACAGGAGGCCTTGACGGCGCAGTGCGCGCCCGCGACGATGCAGGACGGGACGTCCTGAGGAGGAGCCGGGCAGTCGGCGGAAGTGAGACAACGAGCGATATGACTCGCATCATCGACTCCGACCAGCACCTCTACGAGAGCCGTTCGCTGTGGGCCGACTACATCGATCCGGCGGCACGCGACGAGGCGCTGAGTCTGGTCGACGACGAACTCGGCTACACCTGGCTGAGCTGGCGCGACACCCACCTCGGGCTGGCCGACGTCCACCTTCCCGGCGACACCGCATCCTGCGGGGACCACCGCAAGCGGCAACGGGCGGGTGAGCCGGCCTCCTACCGCTACGACGACGCGTTGCCAACTTCCTATTGGCAGCCCACGGCCCGCCTGCAATGGCTCGACGAAGTCGGTCTCGACGAGGCGGTCGTGTTCCCCAACTTCGGGCTGCTGTGGGAGCGCCGCCTCTCGTCGTCGCTTCCGGCGCTGACCGCCAACATGACGGCGTGGAACCGGTGGTGCGCCGCAGTCCGCGCCGACGGCGGTGGACGACTGCATCCGGTCGCCCACCTCTCACTGCGGGACCGGGACTGGCTCGAGGCGGAGCTGAAATTGCTCGCGGCGGCCGGTATCACGCTGGCCATGATCGGTGCCGGACCGGTGGACGGCCGCGAGCTTTCGCACCCCGACCACGACCCGATCTGGTCGGCGTTCGTCGACCACGCGATCACACCGGTCTTCCACGTCGCCGATCAGGTGCGGGTCTTCGACGATTGCTGGTACCCGGGCGACTCCTCCGACGACCTGGCGCCTACCACCGAGGCGGTGTTTCTGTGGGTGCCTCCGGCGCTGGCATTGACCGACCTGATCCTGCACGGCGTGTTCGACCGCCATCCGGGGCTGAAGTTCGGCGTCGTCGAGCTCAGCTCAGCCTGGGTGCCACACTTCCTGCTGATGCTGGACGGCGGGGCCGACTTCACCACTCGACTCAACGGCAAGCCGGTGGCCAAGCTGTCCCGACGACCCAGCGAATACTTCCTCGACCATGTCCGGGTGTCGTCGTTCTCCTACGAGAACCCCAGGCAGCTGACCAAGATGTGCGGCGACCTGTTCATGTTCTGCAGCGACTACCCCCACTCCGAGGGGACCGCGACCCCGCTCGACGATTACCGGCGAATGGGTTGCCAGCAGCAGGAGATGCCCGGTCTCTTCCACAGCAATATCGACTTACTGCTACATCGATAGGGCCGCGAGTGGCTGATGTGACTGGTGGTCACCAAACGAACGGAACGATCCTCTTCGTGCGGTGGATGTACTCGGAATAGCCCGGCAGCTCCCGCTTAAGCAGGTTCTCCTCGGTGACAATGCGTTGCCGGTAGGCGCGACCCAGCAGGGCAGCGACGAGCAGGACGACGGGAATGCTGCGTGACGCGAGGGCAAAACCTGTCCACGTCAGCAGCGAGCCCGCATACCCGGGGTGACGGACAAAGCGATAAGGGCCGGTGTCGACCACATGTTGCTGGTCATCGGTGCGCAGGGTGCGCGTATAGGAGGTGCCGAGCGTGCGCATCGACCAGGTTCGTAGCGCCAATCCACTCGCCTGCAGCGCCATCCCCACCGGGCCGGCCAGCTGCGGCAGTTGGTGCAGCGGGACGCGCCTGAGCGCCAGCGGCGCCTCCGCCGCAACGACATACGCAGTCACGATCATGCGGGTGGTGCCACGATCGTCGGGCGACGCGGCCAAACTGGATGCGGCGCCGGGCTTGCGGGTCAGCGCTTCCAGCGCGAAAAAGCCGGCGAGACCGCCATACCCCGCGAGGAGCCACCGCCGTTCGGCGCGAGACTCGGTCGCCATCTCGAAATCATCGCATTCACAACGAGTCTCCTGCATAAGCTGAACGGACCAGGATCGGACGCGTTCTTGTGAGAGGTGTGCGATGAGAAGCCTTGTTAGCCGGTTGGCGGCTAGCGTCGTGCTGGCCGTAGCGCCGATGGCAGCCGTGACGATCGCGACGCCGCCAGTGAGCTCGGCACAACCGCTGGATTGCGACCCCGGCCAGTGGTGGGACCCAACAGCCAACGTGTGCCGGCCGCTGGGCGTCGGGCCGCAACCGCTGGATTGCGAACCCGGCCAGTGGTGGGACCCGACGGCCAACGTGTGCCGGCCGGTGGTACCGCCGGGCGACTAGCTCCCGTTATCGCGTTTCCGGTCTAGCCGATCTCGGGCGGATAGGCTACCCAGGTGCCCCCTCTCGAACAGAGTCGCCACCTCGTCACCGAAATTCCTGGCCCAGCCTCGCTGGAGCTGACCAAGCGCCGAACCGCCGCGGTGGCCCGCGGTGTCCGAAGCACGATGCCCGTCTACGCGGTGCGCGCCGGGGGCGGCATCGTCGAGGACGTCGATGGCAACCGGCTCATCGACCTGGGCTCCGGCATCGCGGTCACCACGATCGGCAACGCCTCTCCT
>JAFAQO010000064.1 GCA_019246375.1 Mycobacterium sp.
TCGAACAGCCCCGCCGCGATCCAGCGCTGACCGGCCACCAACGGTTTGAACAATTGGTCCCAGATCGGGGTGGGCATCAACACGAACTTCGGTTTCGGGATCCGGATCTGGAAGATGTCCAGGGTCGCCTGGTTGACTTCCAGCACCTCACGGCCGACCCGTTCCCAGTACTCCTGAAACTCTTCCCAGGACTTCGGAACTGGGCGCATGCTCATCCCGTACATCCGGTACCACTGCACGTGCTCGTCGAACAGTTGCCGCTTCTCGGCCTCGGTCAATCCGCCGCAGAAGTACTCGGCCACCTTGAGCACCAGCATGAAAAACGTCGCGTGCGCCCAATAGAAGGTCTCGGGGTCCAGAGCGTGATACCGGCGGCCCGCGGCGTCCACCCCCTTGATCGTCTGGTGGTACCTCTTGATCTGGTCCCCGGTTCGAGCAGCGCGGTCGCCGTCGTAGACCACGCCCATGATCGGGTAAACCGAGCGGGCCACCCGCTGCAGCGGCTCACGCAGCAGGATCGAATGCTCCTCGACGGCTGCGCCGAGTTCGGGATACATATTCTGGAGTGCCCCAATCCACACGCCCATCATCCCGGTGCGCAGGTCGCCGAAATACTTCCAGGTCAACGAATCCGGCCCGAGCGGTTCGACCGTGTCCGACTCGACGTTGCAGGCGGCGCGACGGGACAGGGGGCTCGCGGACGTCGTCGATGGTGCGTTCATCACGGCCTCCTAACCCTGGCGACGACGCGAGCCGCGTATGCGACCCGAGGCGGGGGAACGCCCAGGCCGCGAAGCGGCGAGGGGAGAGTAGAACATTCGGTTCTGCCCTGGTAGGAGCAACGATAATATTGACAACGCATGTTGTCTACGATTTCCGGGAGCGCCGCCGGCTGGTGTTACCGAGCGTCTATATCTTCGCCGTAACGCTGTAACCAGGCGCTATGCGGCGTGACGTGTCGGATCACACGGTCATGATCATTGCCGGGCCGGGCACCTCAGCCTATTGTCGAAAACGTGGAACTCGGGCCTCATGAGGCGTCCGGCGAGCCCGAGCAAACGGCGACCACGCCGGATCCCCCTGACTCACAACGACGTTCCCCCGTGCAGTGGTTGCGTGAGAGAAACCACAGCACCGGGGTCGTCGAATTGCTGCGGCGGGCGCGACGCGCATTACCCGGTGACCCCGAGTTCGGCGATCCGCTGTCTCTGGCCGGTGATGGCGGTGCGCGTGCTGCCGTCCGAGCAGCAGGCCGGCTGCTGGGGGACCGTGATGCGGCATCCCGCCAGCTCAGCATGGGTGCGCTGCAGGTGTTGCAGGCGACCAGGGAGGCAGTTTCCCGGCGGCCGGCAAACCCCGAGGTTACTTTGGTTTTCACCGACCTGGTCGGTTTTTCAGATTGGTCGTTGAAGAGCGGTGACGACGCAGCCCTCACGCTGTTGCGGCACGCCGCCCGGGCCGTGGAATCACCGCTTTTGGATGCCGGCGGCCGCATCGTCAAACGGATGGGCGATGGGATCATGGCAGTGTTCAGCGATCCGATCGCCGCTGTGCAGGCTGCGTGCGCCGCCGAAAAAGGTTTGAAATCCGTGGATGTGGACGGCTATACGCCGCAAATGCGGGTCGGCGTCCATACCGGTCGACCGCAGCGGCTGGGATCCGACTGGCTTGGAGTCGACGTCAACATCGCCGCCCGGGTGATGGAACGAGCGACCAAAGGCGGCATCATGGTGTCCGGCCCGACTCTGGATAAAATCCCGCAATCCAAGCTCGATGAACTCGGCGTCGTCGCCAAGCGCGTACACAAGCCGCTGTTCGGCAGCAGACCCGCCGGCATTCCCGCCGACATGGCCATCTACCGGCTCCAAACTCGTAGGGAATTGACAGCGACGGTCAAATCCGCAGAACGCGAACCAAAGGCATAGTGGATTACAATGGTTTCCGGGATGTTGTCCGTACTGGCCCGCTGCCGCATCACAGTGGCCTATGCAGCGGCTCTGATCACGGTAAGCACCGCGCTTTTGATTCTCGGTCCACGGGTCCAGCACCAGGTCATCCGCCATGTCAGCACAAACTTGCACAACCTGGCACACGGCCGGGTGGGAACGCTGCTCGGCAGCGCGTTCGTCATCGATGCCGGCCCGTTCTACTGGTGGCTGCCCGGCTTAGTCTGCCTGCTCGCGCTGGCCGAACTGCTTTGGCACAGCGGCCGGCTGGCTGTCGTGTTTGTGGTCGGGCACATCGGCACGACCCTGCTGGTGGCGGCGGGTCTGGTGGCGGCGGTGAAACTCGGCTGGCTGCCGCTGTCGATCAGTCGTGCCGAAGACGTCGGGATGAGCTACGGCGCGGTGGCGGTGCTGGGTGCCCTGACCGCGGCCATTCCCCGGCGCTGGCGTCCGGCGTGGATCGGCTGGTGGCTGGCGGTCGGCGTCGCGGTCGCCGCCGTGGGCGCCGAATTCACCGACGCCGGGCACAGCGTCGCGCTGCTCCTCGGCATGCTGGTCGCTACCCGGTTCGGCACGCCCGCTCACTGGACACCCGTGCGGTACGGGCTATTGGGGGTATCCGCCGCATTCGGCTTTTTGTTGCTGGCGCACACGGGCTGGTCGACGCTGGCTGCGGTCGCCCTCGGTGCAGTGGGTGCACTGGCAGCCGGCGGGATCGCGCGCGTGCGCGCCATCCGCAAGTCGCCGGCGGAGGGAAC
>JAFAQO010000080.1 GCA_019246375.1 Mycobacterium sp.
CTTGCCACCGAGCTCCATCGAGCAGTCGATCAGCCGCTCGGCGGCCTGTGCGGCGACTGTCCGCCCCACGCTCGTCGATCCGGTGAACATCAGGAAGTCGGACTGCTGGACGATCGGCGTACCCAGCTCTGAGCCGGGGCCGGTGACGGTCTGCACCAGACCGGGCGGCATGCCGGCTTCCTCCAGTGTCTGAACAGCCCACAGCGCCGAAAACGGTGTCCGGTCGTCGGGTTTGGTCAAGATGGCGTTGCCGGCGACGATCGCCGGGATCGCATCGCTGATGCCCAGTGTCAGCGGATAGTTCCACGGCGAGATGATGCCCACCAGCCCTTTGGGGTGGTGGTGCTCCCAGACTTCGGTCAGCGCCAACTGTATGCCTTGACGCCGCTTGGGGCGCAGGTACTCCTCGGCGGTGTGGGCGTAGTAGCGGGCTGTGATACAGACGTCGGCCACTTCCTCGAATGCGTGCCGGCGCGCCTTGCCGTTCTCGAGTTGGATCAGGTCGAGGACTTCGTCCTGGCGTCGCAGCACGAGGTCGTGGAAGCGCAGCAGCACGGCCGCCCGCTCGGCGATCGGACGCGCGGCCCAGTCGGATTGCACGCCGCGGGCACGCCGTGCCGCGGCGACGACGTCGTCGGGTGAGCAATGCGGCACCCGGCCCAGCGGCTCGCCCGTCATCGCGTTGGTGACCTCGCGGTGGCGATCGCGATTGGCGGCCTCGACTCGCCGAGCCAATGTTTCCACCAGCGCGCTGACGTCGCGTGTGGTAGCTGATCGGGTGGGGGAGCGAAGTGCGTTCATGGGTCAATCCTTACCGTCGGCACCTCCGATGGATAGCCTTTCGCGTCATCGGGGAAACGACGAGCCTCAATCAACGGACTGCATCGGTGAATGGTCCAGTTCGCGCAGCGACGGCAGCGCCAGCGACACCAATCCGATCGCGGTCATCGGAATCGCCAGCGCCAAGAACGTCGTTCGCAGCCCGGCGGCGTCGGTCAGCGGGCCGGCCAGCGTAAAGCCCAGCGGCCCCGCCGCGTACGCCACCGAGGTCATCACCCCGACGACGCGGCCCCGCAGCTGCGGCGGCGACTTGGTCTGCATCACGAAGTTGTAGATCGGTGCGATCGGCCCGTAGACCAGGCCGACCAGCCCGCACAGCACCAAGATCACCCACAGCGGCGGCAACAGGGAAATCAGCGCGGTGCACCCGCCCAGTGTCAGCGTGGCGGTCAACAGCGTCGCCCGTCTGGTCATGCGTCGAACCAGCATAGGGTAGGCCAGGGCGCCGGCCAGTCCGCCAATACTCAAGGCCATCAGCACCCACCCCAACTGCGCGGGCTCGTGGCGGTCGGTGAAGTACTTGGGGAACAGCACGCTTTCCATCGGCAAATACAGTCCGGTCATCGCCAGATCGATCAACGCCAGAGTGCGCAGCACCTTGAGGTTCCACACGAACCGCAGCCCGTCGGCCATCCCCGACCATGCGCGGGCGGGCCGCTCGTCGACCGGCGGCGGTCCGGCGCCGGCGAGACGCAATAAGCTCATCGCGGCAATGGAAAAGCCGAACGCGCCGGCAGTGACCCACATCGTGTTGATCCCGCCGATCGTCCCGATCAGGACACCACCGACCCCGGGGCCGACGATATAGGCCGCGTTGAAGATCGCCTCGTAGAAGCCGTTGGTGCGGTCCAGCGTCCACCCTGCGTGGGCGGCGGCCTCGGGCAGCATCGCTTCCCGCGCGGTGATTCCTGCCGGATCGAACACCGCGGCCAACGCCGCCAGCACCGCGAGCATACCGACGCTGATGCTCTGGTAGCCGAGGCTGATCGCCAGTACCGGGACCGCAGCCACGGTGGTGCCCGACAACACATCGGATGCAATCGAAACACGTTTGCGGCCAAGGTAATCCACTGCGGTGCCGGCGATCATGGTGGAGAACAGCAGCGGCAGCGATGCGGCGCCAGCGACGATGGAAGCTTCCGATGCGCTGCCGTTGCGTTGCAGCACCAGCCATGGGAATGCGACCAGCGAGATACCGTTGCCCGCCGCGGCGGCCAGGGCCGCGAACAAAATGAGGTAAATGGGCCGACGGGAATGGCTAGACATGGGATACCGGCACGGAATCTAACAGCGCTCGTGCCCCGTCGGCGACCGGTTTTCGCCGAGCATGCACAGTAGACCCGTGCGCCTCGCCCACCCCCGTACCGCCGCGCTGTTCGACTCACCGGTGCCACCCGGCACCGGCTGGCCGGGCGATCCCGCCACAGCCAACACCGCGGTTGCATCGTCACCGGCGCAAGTGATAGCGATCGCCGAGGCCGTCGAAACCGCCTTGGAGCTCGACGCCGTGGTGTCGGTGTGCCGGGCATGCGCCCGCCTGGTGGAGTGGCGCGAGCAGGTCGCGTCCATCAAACGGCGATCGTTCGCCGGCGAACCGTATTGGGGCAGGCCGATACCGGGTTGGGGCGCAAAACGTCCACGGGTGCTGATCGTGGGGCTGGCTCCCGCCGCGCACGGCGGCAACCGCACCGGTCGGGTCTTCACCGGCGACCGCTCCGGTGATGTGTTGTACCCGGCCTTGCACCGGGCCGGCCTGGCCAATTCGCCGATCAGCGTGGACGCCGCGGACGGCCTGAGCCTGATAGCCACCCGGGTGGTGGCGGCTGTGCGTTGCGCGCCGCCGGACAACGCTCCGACTCCGGCCGAGCGGACGACCTGCGCGCCATGGCTCGACGCCGAATGGCGTCTGGCGGGCGTCGACGTGCAAGTCATCGTGGCGCTGGGCGGCTTCGGATGGCGAGCGGCGCTGCAGATGGTGCGATCCAATGGCGGCGAGGTCGGCAGGCCGTCGCCGCGGTTCGGGCACGGCACGGCGGCGACGGTGCGCGCCGGGCAGCGCGACGTGGTGCTGCTGGGCTGTTACCACCCGAGTCAACAGAACACATTTACCGGCAAGCTGACTCCGGTGATGCTCGACGAGGTTTTCAGCCGGGCCGCGGCGATCGCAGGACTATCCGGGTGAGTCGAAGCGTTGACGCTGCCGTGCGGCTTTCCGTCCTTGATCTTGTCCCGGTGCGCACTGACCAGTCGACGTCGGATGCACTGGCGGCGACCGTGTGTCTGGCGCAGACCGCCGACCGGCTGGGCTACACCCGCTACTGGCTGGCCGAGCACCACAACATGCCGTCGGTGGGCGCCACCAGCCCGCCGGTGTTAATTGCCTACCTCGCTGCGCAGACCACGCAGCTGCGGCTCGGATCCGGCGGCGTGATGCTGCCCAATCATGCGCCGCTGGCGGTGGCCGAACAGTTCGCGCTGCTGGAGGCGGCCGCGCCGGGCCGCATCGACCTCGGTATCGGCCGGGCGCCGGGCTCCGACCCCGTGACGTCCTTGGCGCTGCGCGGGCCGGCCGGCCGCGACGATCGCGACATCGAAAACTTCCCGGAGTATCTCGACGATGTGGTCGCGCTGATGGGCGCGCGCGGCGTGCGGGTGCCTATCCGCAACCACGACTACGTTCTCAAGGCCACCCCGGCCGCCGTCAGCGAACCGCGGCTGTGGCTGCTGGGATCGTCGATGTATTCGGCACACCTGGCCGCCGCCAAGGGGCTGCCGTATGTCTTCGCCCACCACTTCTCCGGCAAAGGGACCGAAGAAGCGCTCGCCATATACAGGTCTAGATTTGTGCCGAGCGCGCTAGCCACCGAACCGGTCACGTTTTTGACCGTGAACGCCGTCGTGGCCGAAAGCCGCGAAGATGCTGAGGATTTCATACTGCCGAACCTGCACATGATGGCCCGGCTGCGCACTGGCCAGCCGCTTGGACCGCTGGAGCTGGTCGAAGAGGCCCAAGGCGCCGAGCTCTCAGCCCAGCAGCAGCACATCGTCGAGAGCGGGCTCAAGCGCGCGGTCGTAGGCACGCCGGTCGAGGCGGCAGAGCAGCTGCGGGCACTCGCCGAACGGTTCGATGTCGACGAGGTGATGGTGAACCCGGTGGCGTCAGCCCGCCGCGGCACTGACCCGGCTACTGCACCGGCCCGGGAGGCCACCCTGCAACTGCTCGCGAAGGAGCTGTTCTAGCAGACGATGTGATGGTCATCCGCATGCTTGGAGCTGATGCCTGATGCGGTCGATGTCCTCGGCGGCGGGCAACTCATGGGTGATCCGCGTGATCGCCGCTCCGATATCGATGCCGTTTATCCGCACATCCCCCCGCGCCGCAACTTCGGCGGCAAGCGCCGAAACCTCGTCGTCAGAGAGTCGACGCCGCAATAACGCCAGCAGCGGGACGTATCCGGTAGGGGGCGCTCCCTCGGCATAGCCGGCCCGCAAAAATTTCACCACCTTGGCCGCTAAGTCAATTAACGACATCGCCACACCTGCCCCCCCTCGGCCAAACGGCCCACCTGTGTCCTGAGCATCAGCTCACTGCCGTTGTCAGGGGTGGGAAACGGTCGCGCAGTGCGGCCAACAGACCACGCACCTCACTGAGTTCCTGGTGGTGGCGCAGGAGTGAGTCGGAGATGTCATGATTGCCGCCGTTCCTGTTGGCGTAGCGACGACGGCACTGATCCTGCAGTGCGTCGGTGGCCCGCTCAAGCTCAATGAGCTTGGCTTCCAGCAGGTCGTAGAAGAGCCGAGCCTGAGCCCAATCAGCCATCTGCGGCGGGCGTGCACTGGCCTGGCTCGCCCGCGGGCCGGTCTGGTCGCTGATCGCCACCACTCGGTGGGCCGAATCATCTGGCTGCCCCGCGGGGGCTGTGAATTGAAAGTCAACGTCGTGTGCAGCTGCCGACATGTCGGAAATCTTGGCAGCGATCCAATGAGCCGGCGACCGATGCGTTCACTGTGAAGTTAATCGGAGGACCGATCGCCTACACCGCGCGTTCACGCCTCACCGGTGCATATGTGGACCCGGATATCTGCTGGCCAGCCGGTATCTAAACCGGGGCCTAAGCCGCGGAGGAGCCGTCAGCCGGCGTCAAGACGAAGACTGGTATCGGTCGGGACGTCTTGCGCTGGTAGCCGGTGTACCGGTTGGCGTTGTTCTTGTTGACGATCCGCCACAGCCGCAGGTAGTCGTCGTCGTCGGGATTGACCCGTTCTGCGGTCACAGCCAAACGCTTGGGGCCCACGTTGATCTCGGCATCGGCACGCTTGTTCAGGTTGTGGTACCAGCTCGGGTAGCGATTGGCGCCACCGTTGGAGGCGACAATCAGGTACGACTCGCCGTCGCGCGCGTACGTCAACGAAGTGGTACGGGGCTGACCGCTCTTGGCGCCGGTGGTGTGCAGCAGCAGACTGGGTGGCGCACCGGGTATCCGGTGCCCGATCCAGCCGTTGGTCTTCTGGTAGATCAGTTTGTGGATACGCATTAGCTGGGCGGCTGCCTGCTCGATCGGCGAGAGATGAGTCATGGGCCCAGTCTTACTGGTCGGCGTCGATCCGTGCCAGCGCTTCCCGCAGGGGTCTCCGGTGCTTTCGGGGGCGCGGCCCAGATTGCGCTGACCCCCCGCTCGAGAGGCGACGCGGA
>JAFAQO010000046.1 GCA_019246375.1 Mycobacterium sp.
CCGCTGCAGTCCCGATTCGCTGAGCGCAGCGGCCCGCAACCCCGCCTCCGCTATGGGCTCGACCTCATCAAACCGGCCGGCGAAAGCCAACGCACAGCTGGTTGGCACAGCTGCCCAGACCGTCGCCAGCGGCAGCACATTCGCTTCGCACAGGGCCGGGCCGGTCGCGATAGTCGTCGCAACGTCGCCGGAGAAGAACGCAAACGTCACCTCGAGGGCCGTGACCAAATTGATCGCCGCATCGGAAGCGACGCGATTCTTCGTGTCGGCCAGTATCTGCCGGGCGCGCTCAACCTGACCGCAAACCCAGAAAAGATTCGCGGCGCGAACACAACCGAACCGCACCGTCAGCAATTCGTCGTCAGCATCAGGCTCGAAGTTGCGGAGCACCGCCTCGGCCTCGTCGCCCCGTCCCTGCCAACTCATCGCTTCAGCAAGTATCACTGCGGCCGACGGGCCACCGCCGCGATCGAACGCGAACTGTGCCAGGTCCTCGGCGCAAACGAAGGTCGACATGGTCACCGCGTTCGCCGCTGCGCTGATGATCACGTCGAGATCCGGCGATAGATCGCTGCGCATCATGAACTGGGCCAGCCGGATCTGGCCGAGCACGTCCGGCGAGCTCAAGCGTCGCCCGCCGGCCTCCATGTGCTGCTGAAGAGCTTGTGCCAGCATGCCGTTGAGCTGACGCGTCCGCACCGCGCCGGCGAGCCGGATTGCCACTTCGCCCACGACGGGGTGAAACAACCGGGCAACCGTGTCTGATCCGTTCGCGACCACCTGGATCACGCCTCGACGCTCGAGGCGTCCCACCGCCTCAGCGTCGCAAAGTCCACGCAAAATCTCCCAGTCCAGCACCTCCGCAGCCGCCAGAACCTCGACCGCCTCCAATTCTTCGGGGTCGAGAGACCGCAGGCGAAACTCAATCAAGTCAGTCAGTTCGCGATCTGCGCGCAGCCGACCTCGAAGTTGCCAACCATGTTCCGTGTGCACTAACGCACCACTGTTCTGACCTGCACCTAGCAAGCCACGCAGTAGGAGCAAGTTGCCTGCAGTCCGGCCATATAACTCGTCGATCAGCCGGGTCCCGACAGCATCGCCAAGCACGCGGCGAGCAAGTTCTCCGGTCTGCTCCCGGTCGAACGGGTCGATCCGCAGCGTCAGCAAAAGCCGCTCTTTTAACAGCGCTGTCACCGCGTCGAGCGCCGCTTCGCCCGACCGGATCGTCACGACCAACCGCGCAGTGCGGCCGGCCGCAAGCTGGTACACCAGCGTGGCCGACAACGGGTCGAGCAACTGTGCGTCGTCGACGACGACAACTAAGTTGTCTTCTTGCTCCAGGGTTTTATGCGCGGCGGCCAGCATTGTGGCGGGTTGACCTGCCGAGTCGACGGTCACCGACCGAGAGAACGCGCCCAATGGCACGGCAGACCCCGTTTGGGTGCCCAACGCGAACCGCACGGTCCGCCCACGCGACTCGAGAGCTTGCCCAAGGGCGCGGGCCAGTGTCGATTTGCCCACCCCGCTGTCGCCGACCAGCGCGACGCCCCGAAACTCCGAGTTGTGGTCAAGTGTCGCCAGGGCCTGGCGGAACTCGCCGTCGCGGGCCACTATCGGCCATTTCGACAGGCTATCCGTCTGCACCGGAAATCAACCCTCCGCGTAATGCCCGCGAGTCTTATATTTGAGCAAACGGTACCGACTAGGGAATCGTTCACGAGCCGATACGGCACATTAGGTCTGCCGAATAGCTACGTCCGCATCCTGGCCCGACGTCGGGAGGCCGACGTGTCTGTGGCGCCGTACCGTGGACAGATGGTCAGGGCTCGTGCGCGCGACGCTTGTCCGGGCGCCCTGCAGGTGCACCCGGCCGCCGACGGCGCGCTGGTGCGAGTACGGCTGCCCGGCGGGATGATTAGCGCCACACAGCTGAGGGCGCTGGCGCAGACGTCTGCTCGGTTCGGTTCGGGAACGCTGGAGTTGACCGCCCGCGGCAGTGTGCAGATCCGCGGGATCACCGATGCGGCGCCGGTGGCCGAGGCGGTCGCCGCGGCTGGCTTGCTACCGTCGGCGACGCATGAACGGGTCCGCAATATCGTCGCGTCGCCGCTCTCCGGCCGGGTCGGTGCCCGGACCGACGTGCGCGGTTGGGTCACCGACCTCGACACGGCGATCCAGGCCGAACCGGATTTGGCGTTGCTACCGGGTCGCTTCTGGTTCAGCTTTGACGACGGCGGCGGGGATGTTTCGGGTCTAAGCGCAGACCTTGGCGTGCACGTACTCGACGGTGAAGCCGCGTTGTTGCTGGCCGGTCATGACACTGGTATTCGGATTGCGCTGGCCGACGTGGTCCCGGCGATGGTGGCCGTCGCGGCGCGTTTTGTCGCGGTACGCGCAAACGCTTGGCGGGTAGCGGAATTGACTGACATTACTGATCTGCTGCCCGGCGCCGAGCTGAGTGCCGCAGGTTTTCCGCCGATCACCACGCCACCGGTGGGTTGGATCGAGCAGGACAACGGCCGGATTGCGCTGGGCGCTGCGGTACCGCTGGGCATTCTGCGGGCCCACGTTGCGGAGTACCTCGCAGCGATCGAGGCACCGCTCGTAGTCACGCCGTGGCGATCGGTCTTGGTGGTCGATCTTGACGAAGCCGTTGCTGATGCGGCGCTGCGGGCGCTTACTCCCTTGGGGTTGGTTTTCGAGGAGACCTCGCCGTGGCTGCTGGTCAGCGCCTGCGCCGGCAGCCCGGGCTGCGAGCACTCGGCCGCAGACGTGCGGGCCGATGCGACGGCGGCAGTGCAAAGCGGCGATACCGGCACCAATCGTCGCCACTTCGTCGGTTGCGAGCGGGCGTGCGGCAGCCCGCCGACGGGTGAGGTGCTAGTCGCTACCGAAGATGGATACCGAGTGCTCAGACCTTGGCGACCGAACAACCTTTAGGGTGAGCGGGTGCTCGACTATCTCCGCGACGCCGCCGAGATCTACCGGCAGTCGTTCGCGGCTATTCGCGCCGAAGCGGATCTGGCTCGCTTTCCCGCCGACGTCGAGCCCGTTGTGGTGCGGCTGATTCACACGTGTGGGCAGGTCGACGTTGCTGAGCATGTCGCCTATACCGACGATGTCGTCACACACGCCGGCGCCGCCTTGGCACGTGGAGCTCCGGTGCTGTGCGACTCGTCGATGGGGGCCGCCGGGATCACCCGGTCTCGGCTGCCGGGTAACGAAATAGTGTCCCTGGTCGCCGACCCACGAGCGGCTGAGCTGGCCGCTCGCCGACAGACCACCCGCTCAGCGGCCGGGGTCGAGCTGTGGGCGAATCGGCTGGCCGGCGCCGTGCTGGCAATCGGTAACGCGCCGACCGCCCTGTTCCGGCTGCTCGAACTGGTCGACGAGGGTGTGCCGGCGCCGGCCGCGGTGCTCGGCGGGCCGGTCGGCTTCGTCGGCTCCGCGCAGTCCAAGCAGGAGCTCATCGACCACCCGCGCGGGATGTCATACCTCGTGGTGCGGGGCCGTCGCGGCGGCAGCGCCATGGCCGCCGCGGCCGTCAATGCAGTGGCCGGCAGCAGCGAATGACGCGCCGCGGCAGGCTTTTTGGGGTCGGCCTGGGTCCGGGCGACCCCGAACTGGTGACCGTCAAGGCCGCCCGGGTAATCGGCGAAGCGGACGTGATCGCCTACCACAGCGCCCGGCATGGCCACAGCATCGCCCGCGGTATCGCCGAGCCGTATCTGCGGCCCGGCCAGACGGAGGAGCACCTGATCTATCCGGTCACCACCGAGGTGACGAATCATCCCGGCGGCTACGCCGGCGCGATCCAGGACTTCTACGCTGACGCCACCGAACGGATCGCCGCACACCTCGACGCCGGACGCGACGTGGCGCTGCTGGCCGAGGGCGATCCGCTGTTCTACAGCAGTTACATGCATCTGCATACCCGGCTGACGCAGCGGTTTGACGCCGTGATCGTGCCGGGTGTGACGTCGGTCAGCGCCGCCTCGGCGGCGATCGCCACACCGCTGGTGGCCGGCGACGAGGTGCTGTCGGTGCTGCCCGGCACGTTGCCGGTCGCGGAATTGGCGCGTCGGCTCGCCGACGTCGACGCGGCCGTGGTGCTGAAACTGGGTCGTTCCTATCCCGCTGTGCGGGAAGCACTTTCGCTCGCCGGCCAGCTTGATGCGGCGTTTTACGTTGAGCGGGCCAGCACCACCCGGCAGCGGGTGCTGCCCGCCGCCGACATCGACCAGGCCAGCGTCCCGTACTTCTCTCTCGCGCTGCTGCCCGGCGGGCGGCGGCGTCAGCCGAAGCCCGGCGCCGTCGCGGTGGTGGGGCTGGGTCCCGGTCGCACCGATTGGATGACGCCGGAGAGTCGCCGTGAGCTCGCCGCGGCCACCGATTTGATCGGTTACGGCCCCTACCTGGATCGTGTGCCGCACCGCGACGGCCAACAGCGTCACCCCAGCGACAACACCGACGAGGTGGTGCGTGCCCGGTTGGCCTGCGCGCTGGCAGAGCAGGGTCGCGCAGTGGCGGTGGTGTCGTCGGGTGACCCGGGGGTGTTCGCGATGGCCACCGCGGTGCTCGAGGAGGCCAAGCAGTGGCCGGGTGTGCAGGTGCGCGTGATTCCGGCGATGACGGCTGCCCAGGCAGTCGCCAGCCGGGTCGGCGCCCCACTGGGTCATGACTACGCGGTGATTTCGCTGTCTGACCGGCTCAAGCCATGGGATGTGATCGCCGCACGGCTGAATGCCGCGGCCGCCGCCGATCTGGTGCTGGCTATTTATAACCCGGCGTCGAAGAGCCGGACCTGGCAAGTGGAGGCGATGCGAGAGCTGCTGCTGGCCCACCGTGATCCGGGCGCGCCGGTGGTGATCGGCCGCGATGTGTCCGGGTCGGGTGAGCGGGTGAAGGTGGTGCGGTTGGCCGAGCTCGACGCGGCAGAGGTCGATATGCGTTGCCTGCTGATCGTCGGTTCGTCGCAAACCCAGTGGTATTCGGCGGATTCCGCCGATCGGGTCTTCACACCCCGGCGCTACCCCTCATGATCTTTGCCGAGTGGCCAGTTATTCCATGTTTTGATCGAACGGCGTGTCATCACTGGCCATTCGTTCCTGTGGTTGGTCGCCAGGACGCATTACGGCCGAGACGGGCGAGGAGCTTTGACTGTATGTCCGCGTCGTCGTCAATGGCGATCGGCGCCGCGAACATCCCTGAGGCACTCAGGGCGTGCGGATTAGGGGGCAACTGTCCGAAGAACACCGCGCACCAGCCGGGATCCAGCCGATCGTCTGCGCCGACCGCCCGGGCCAGATCCCAGGTGTGCACCAACACGTCTTGGGTGAGCCGCGGCAGCAGCTTTTTCGCGTCGAGCGTTGTCGCGGGATTCTTTTCGACGGCAGGCACCGCTATGACGCGTTCGAATAGGTCTTCGCGGCGCAACGCGTAGTGCAGCGCCTCGAAGGTCAACTCCCACCGCCGCTGCGGGTCGTCACGCGGTCGATCCGGCTTCAACCCGAGCGGTCGTAGGAGCAACACGTCATGGAAGCCAATGACATGCTTGACGATACCCTCGGCGCTCCAGGCCTTGCAGGGAGACGGACGATGCCACTTGCCGTCGCCCGACCGAACGGCGTCACCAAACCGTCGGCACACCGCCAAGTGCAGCTCGGCTACCGCGAGATCAGACATGAAACGCCTGGCCGCCGAAGCGTTCATGAGTAACGAACTCTTCCACCGGCTGCCGGCGAAGCTTGGTCAGCCGCCGCATCGGTTTGCCCAACGGCACTATTGCGGCGACTGCGTGCCTCTCCGGTATGTCCAATAGCCTGCGCACCTGCGGTTCCTCGGCGATAGCCATGGTTGTGATGGTGCCGCCGTAGCCCTCATTGCGGGCGGCGAGCAAGATGTTCCACACCATGGGGTAGATCGAAGCCCCACTGACCACGCCAATGCGATCCAGTTCCTGATCTAGAGCGGCGACAACGCTCAAATCCACCGAAATGACCAGGACTACTGGAGCTTTCGTGAATGGTGCGACGAATTGCTCTGGGACTTCGGTGCTATCGATAGCGTCCTGCGGTACGCCGGCAGGATGCATGGGGTTCCAGGGATTCTCACCTGCCGCGAGCTGAGCGATGTAACGGCGCGTCGCGGGAGCGCTGAGCTCGCCGAGTCGGCGACGCACGTCAGCGTCACGCACCACAATGATGTGGGCGCCTTGCCGGTTGCCGCCGCTGGGCGCGAACCTGGCATTGTCGAAAATCCGCCACAACACCTCGTCGGGCAGTGGATCCTTGGTGAACTCGCGTGCGGCAAAGGTTGTTCGCATGACGTCATACAGCTCCATCTAGACCACTTTTCCTGGTTGGCGCTCGCAAAGCGGCGTCTGCTTTTCCCGCCGCCCATTCCGCGGCCTCTTCGACGGTGCCCACCGTGGTCACCGCGGCGGGCAGCGGCGGGCGTGCCACCATCACCACCGGGATGCCCAGCGCGGCAGCGGCATCCAGCTTCGCCCGGGTCATCTTGCCGCCGCTGTTCTTGGTCACCAGCACGTCGATGCGGTGCTCACGCAAGAGTGCGTGTTCGCCGTCGTAGTGATACGGCCCGCGAGATAACACCAGCTGGTGGCGGCGCGGCAAGGTCTCGAAGTCCGGCGCGGTGACCGCGCGGATGAGAAACCACGCCTTGCTGTCGGCAAAGGCTGCCACCCCCGACCTGCCGGTGGTGAGAAACACGCGCTGAAAGGATTGCTGCTCAACTCGTTTCGCGGCTTCGGCGTCCGATGCCACCACAATGGCGTCGCCGGGATCCCATGGCGGGCGGGTCAGGACCAGATGGGGCAACCCCAGCTCGCGGCAGACCTGCGCAGCATGCGCGGTGATCGTCGCCGCGAACGGGTGGGTGGCGTCGACGACGGCGTCGACATGCTCGTCGCACAACCACTGACGCATCCCGTCGACGCCGCCGAAGCCGCCGATACGCACCTGGCCGGCCGGTAGCGCAGGGTCTGGCACCCGGCCGGCCAGCGAGCTGATGACGTCGACGTGCGGGTTCAGCCGCGCGGCCAACGTCCGGGCCTCGGCGGTGCCACCCAGTAGCAACACCCGCATCAGTGTGCCCCTCGGTTGCGCCTCGCCGCCGAGTACAGGTAACTGTCGGTGAAGCCTTCAGCGGCAAGGACATCACCGACGATGACGACGGCAGTTTTGGTCACCGCGGCATCGTGCATCTGCCTGGCGATACTGGAAAGTGTGCAGCGCAGCACAGTCTCTTGCGGCCAGCTTGCGAAAGCCACTACAGCAGCCGGTGTTTCGGACCGATAGCCGCCGGCGAGCAGTTGCGGGACGATAGCGTCGATCTGCGCGGCGGCCAGGTGCAGCACCAGTGTGGCGCCGGACTGGGCCAGGGTGCCCAAATCTTCACCGGGCGGCATGGGTGTCGACAGCGTCGCCACCCGGGTCAACGTCACCGTCTGTGCCACTCCGGGGACGGTCAGCTCACGGCCCAGTGCCGCGGCCGCCGCTGCGAAAGCCGGTACGCCCGGCACGATTTCATATCCGATGCCCAACGCGTCGAGGCGGCGGCACTGCTCGGCCAGCGCGCTGTACAGCGAGGGGTCACCAGAATGCAATCGGGCCACATCGTGGCCCGCGGCGTCGGCGTCGGCGAGTTCGGTGACGATGTGTTCCAGCGTCAGCGGACCGGTGTCGACCACCTTGGCGTCAGGCGGGCACAGAGCCAGCAGGTCTTCGGGCATGATGGAACCGGCGTACAAGCACACCGGGCACCGGCTGAGCAGCCGTTGACCGCGAACGGTGATGAGGTCGGCGGCGCCGGGGCCTGCGCCGATGAAATATACCGTCACTGCTTGGTCACTTCCCATTGGGTGACCGGCAGCTGGGGGCGCCAACCGGTGAAACCGCCCAGCGGCTCGCTCTGATAGTGCTGGAAGCGTCGTAGCTGACCGCCGAGGCGCGAATAGGATTGCGCCAGAATGGCTTCGGATTCCGCTGTGACCGTGTTGGCGACGAGCCGCCCGCCGGCCGGCAGGTGGTCGAGGCACGCGTCAAGCAGTCCCGGCTGGGTGAGCCCGCCGCCGATGAAGATGGCCGACGGCGTCGCGGCGCCGTCGAAGGCATACGGGGCTTCGCCGCGCAGGTCGACGCTGACACCGAAGGCGGCG
>JAFAQO010000219.1 GCA_019246375.1 Mycobacterium sp.
GACGCTACTGCGGGTCCCCACCCTGATCGCGTGCGGCGACCACGACCTGCTCACCCCCGACGAGTACTCGCGAAAGATGGCCGCCAGCCTGCCGCGGTCCGAACTTGTCATCGTCGCCGGCGCCAGCCACCTGGCGCTGCTGGACAAGCCCGACGCCATCAACGACGGACTCCTCCGCCTGGTCCGGCGGGCCACCCCTTCCAGGGCGGCCCTGCGGCTGCGGCGAATGCGGGAAAAGTTGCGGCTCCGCCGTGGCTGACCAAGAAGGCACCGCGACGTGCGAGCGCGTCGAAGACACCATGGCGCTGGGGTCGCGGCTGGCGCGGCAGCTCCGGGCGGGCGACGTCGTGGTGCTCTCCGGCCCGCTCGGAGCTGGTAAAACCGTGTTCGCCAAGGGAATTGCCGCGGCAATGGACGTCGACGGGCCGGTCACATCACCGACGTTCGTACTGGCCCGGGTGCATCGATCCCGAAAGGCGCATGGGCCGGCGATGATTCACGTCGACATGTACCGGTTATTGGATCACAGCGGAGCCGATCTGCTGGGCGAGCTTGATTCGCTGGACCTGGACACCGATCTTGACCAGGCAGTCGTCGTGGTGGAGTGGGGCGAGGGCCTGGCTGAACGGCTGTCCGAGCGCCACCTCGACATCCGCCTGGAGCGCCTCGACGACTCCGACGTCCGGATCGCGACATGGCGGTGGGGCTCTTGACAAGCAGTGCCCGAGGCGCAATCGTGCTGGCCCTGGACACCGCCACCCCCGCGGTCACCGCGGGAATCGTCCGGCGTCTTGACTCGGCGGGTCACGTCGACGTGCTGGCCGAGCGGGTCACCGTCGACGCTCGAGCGCACGCCGAGCGGATCACCCCCAACGTCTTGGAAGCGCTCGCGGAAGCCGGATTGACGGTGGCCGACCTCGACGCCGTGGTGGTCGGCTGCGGTCCGGGGCCATTCACCGGTCTGCGGGTGGGCATGGCAACCGCCGCCGCCTACGGGCACGCACTGGGCATCCCGGTACACGGAGTCTGCAGCCTCGACGCCATCGGCGTGCGGACCGCCGGCGACACCCTGGTCGTCACCGACGCCCGCCGCCGCGAGGTCTACTGGGCCCGCTACCGCGACGGCATCCGCATCGAGGGACCGGCTGTCAACGCTCCCGCCGACGTCGACCCCGGTACGGCCCAGGCGGTGGCCGGGTCGCCGGAGCATGCCGCGCTGTTCGACCTGCCGCGCCGCGAGCCGATCTACCCGACAGCGGCCGGGCTCATTGCCGCGGTAGCCGACTGGTCGGTGGACCCTTCGCCGCTGGTGCCGTTGTATCTGCGCCGCCCGGACGCCAAGTCGCTTGTCGAACGGGGGCAGCCCGTCATCCTCGACGCGCTGACCGTCGCCGACGCAGCGCGGTGCGCACAGCTGGAGGCCTGCCTGTTCCCCGGCGACGACCCCTGGCCGGCGGCAGCGTTCGGCCGCGAACTCGCCGCCAAGTACACTCACTACGTCGCCGCCCGCACGGCCGACACCCTGGTCGGTTACGCCGGCATCTCGCGGTTGGGCCGCAAACCGCCGTTCGAGTACGAGGTGCACACCATCGGGGTGGACCCGGCCTACCAGGGCCAGGGCATCGGCCGACGGCTGCTCGCCAAGCTGCTGGACTTCGCCGACGGCGGCGTCGTCTACTTGGAGGTACGCACCGACAACGCGGCGGCGATCGCGCTGTACCGTGGCGCGGGGTTCGTCAAAGTCGGGCTGCGCCGGCGGTATTACCGGGTCAGCGGCGCCGACGCCTACACCATGCGGCGGGAGGCTCGGTAGTGGGTGCTGTGACGGCCAAGACGGTCGTGTTGGCCATCGAAACATCATGCGACGAAACCGGTGTCGGCATCGCTGCGCTCGACGCCGATGGCACTGTGACGTTGTTGGCCGACGAGGTGGCCTCCAGCGTCGATGAGCACGTCCGGTTCGGCGGCGTCGTCCCCGAGATTGCGTCGCGGGCGCATCTTGAGGCCCTCGGTCCCACCATGCGCCGGGCGCTGGCCGCGGCCGGCGTGACGAAACCCGACGTCGTGGCGGCCACTATTGGGCCGGGGCTGGCGGGTGCATTGCTGGTGGGAGTGGCTGCGGCCAAGGCATATTCGGCCGCCTGGGGTGTGCCGTTCTACGCCGTGAACCATCTGGGCGGGCACCTGGCCGCCGATGTCTATCAGCACGGACCACTGCCTGAGTGCATGGGCCTGCTGGTATCAGGGGGACACACGCACCTGTTGCATCTGCGTTCGCTCGGCGAGCCGATCACCGAGTTGGGCAGCACGGTCGACGACGCCGCCGGTGAGGCCTACGACAAAGTGGCGCGGTTGCTGGGATTGGGCTATCCGGGCGGGAAGGTGCTCGACGACCTGGCGTCGACCGGTGACCGCGACGCGATCGTGTTCCCGCGGGGCATGACCGGAGCTGCCGACGACCCCTATGCGTTCAGCTTCTCCGGACTCAAGACCGCGGTCGCGCGATATGTGGAAACCCATCCGGACGCGGCGACCGCCGACATCGCGGCCGGGTTTCAAGAGGCCGTTGCCGACGTGCTGACCGGGAAAGCGGTGAAGGCCGCGACCGAGCTCGGCGTCTCGACGCTGCTGATCGCTGGCGGAGTGGCCGCCAACTCGCGGCTGCGGGAGCTGGCCGCGCAGCGCTGCGCGGAGGCCGGTGTGGCGCTGCGGATTCCGCGCCCGCGGCTGTGTACCGACAACGGGGCGATGATCGCCGCGTTCGCCGCCCATCTGGTGGCCGCCGGAGCAGCTCCGTCGCCGCTGGATGTGGCAAGCGACCCCGGACTGCCGGTGGTGAAAAGTCAGGTCAGCTGAGCTCAGCAGCTTG
>JAFAQO010000329.1 GCA_019246375.1 Mycobacterium sp.
CTCGAGAGTACGAGTTGCAAGAAGGGGAATCGGATGCAGGTCAGTGGTAGTGCCTCGCGCCCCTCGAGTGTGACGCCAGCGTCACGTTGGCGGCCGAACGTGACTCCAGCGTCACGTTCGAGGTCTAACTGGCGCCGAGTTCAGTTCTTTCCGGCGGTCAGCTTGGCGACGATGGACCGGAAGTCCTCGGTCTGGAACGACTGATTCTCGGCCGTCAGCGCGAAGTCGAGGGTGGCCAGCACGGCGCGCTCCAGGTGCACATTGAGCACCCGCTTGGTGCTCTCGACCGCTTGCTGGGGCAACTCCATGATCCGTTGCGCGCATACCACGGCGTCGGCGAGCGGATCAGCGGCGACGTGGTTGGCGAGCCCAAGTTCGACTGCCCGCTCAGCGGGGATTCGCGTACCGGTCAACGCATACTCCTTGGCTAAGAGCAAGCTGATGTGCAGCGGCCACGTCAGTGGCCCGCCGTCGGCAGCCACCAGCCCCACTTGCACATGCGGGTCGGCGAGGTAGGCGTCCCCGGCGATGTAGACGATGTCGCTCAGCGCAACCAGGCTGCAGCCAAGTCCGACCGCCGGCCCGTTGACCGCTGCCACCACCGGAATTCGGCAGCGCGCCATGCCCAGCACGATCTCGCGCCCGTCGGCGATGGTCTTCGCACGCAGGTCGGCATCCTTCGCCAACTCCGCGAGATAGTGAAAGTCGCCGCCCGCCGAGAATGCCCTGCCGCTGCCGGTCAGCACCGCGGCACGGGCCTGCCGATCGTCGCTCAACCGCTGCCACAGCCGCGCGAGCCCATTGTGCAGGTTGTCGTTGACGGCGTTGAGCGCATCAGGTCGGTTCAGCGTGATGATCCGCAGCGGCCCTTCGGCGCGAACGTCGATTTCCTCCGGCATGTCGTACAAGTCAGACTCCTAATCCCAAGATTCGTGAAGCGATGATGTTCTTCTGGATCTGTGAAGTACCGCCCATCACGCTTTGCGCGCGGCTGTACAGATAGGCGCTCAGCAAATCGGGGTCGGTGGTGCCTCCGACGGCCAGCGCGGCGTGACCGACCGACTGCTCGACCCAGGTCATCAGCAACTTATCGAGCGATCCGTCCGACCCGTGCGACACGCCGTCGAGCTGTTCGGACAGCCGCCGCCGTACGTGATGGGTCAGCATCTCGCTTTGTACTGCCGCCCAAGTGAGTTCGTCACCGGGTGGACCGTCGATTCGCGCGGCCAGCTGCCGCACCAGCTTGCCGTACCTGGCCGCATAGCCCAGCGTGGACGGTTCGCGTTCGTGTCCAACCACCGTCATCGCCAGCGCCCAGCCCTCACCTGGGGCACCGATCATCTGATCTGCCGGGACAGTCGCACCGTCGAAGAACACCTGACCGAATTCGGTGGTAACCCCGTTCATCATGCGCAGCGGACGTTGTTGCACGCCAGGTTGTTTCATCGAGATAACAAAAGCGGACAGGCCTCGGTGGCGTTTGGCGTCCGGATCGGTGCGGGCCAGCAACAGGCACCAGTCAGCGACGTCGGAGTAGCTGGTCCAGATCTTGTGACCATGCACGACATAGTTGTCGCCGTCGCGGGTGGCGGTCGTCGTCAGCGAGGCGAGATCCGAGCCGGCGCCGGGCTCGCTGAAGCCCTGGCACCACCGCTCGGTGCCGTTGATCATGCCGGGCAGAAATCGCCGCCGCAGTTCCTCGCTGCCGTGCCTGCTCAGACCCACGACCAGGTAGCCCAGGCTGGGCCGCGGCGGAGCTTCGGCACGTGCCAGCTCTTCGTCGAGGATGACGTCGTACACCGGCGGCAATCCTTGGCCGCCGTACTCTCGCGGCCACGACAACCCGAAGAACCCACCCTCGTACAACGCGCGGTGCCATTCGCCCTGACGCGTCCAGTACTCGTCGCCTGAACTGGGGAACTCCCTGGCGTGCACGGAAAGCCAAGACCGCAGTCGGTCGCGGAAGGCCGCTTCATCGCGTGAATCACGAAAGTCCAACGTCGATCTCCTTCAGCTTCACGGGCCACAGCTCGGTGGACGTCAACGCACGCCGCAGGTAGACGTGTGCCAGGCACTCCCAGGTATTGCCGATGCCGCCGTGCACCTGCACGGCGGTCTCACATACAGTCCGGGCCGCACGCGCACAGTAAATCTTCGCGACGCGGGCGGCGCGAACCGCTTCGTTCGCGGCGAGCTCGTCGACCGCCCATGCGGCATGTCTCAGCACACTTACCGAACCCTCGATCAAGGCCAGACTTTCGGCGAGCAGGTGGGCCACCGCCTGGTAGTACCCGATCGGTTTGCCATACTGCTCACGGATTTTCGCGTAGTCGCAGGCGAGCGTATGCGCTCCGCGGGCGGATCCGACCAGATCTGCGGAGGTCGTCACCAGCGCGAGGGCAAACCATTGGTGGGCAACGTCGATGGGTACCTCGCCCAGGGCTTCCGGCTTTCCCCGAAGTCCTGCGTTGGCTCTGGTCAGATCCGCTCCGGGTTTAACATTGTCAAGCTCGGCCGCCAGCACGGAAGTTCCATGAATCAACAGGGCGCGCTGATATCCACGGGCATCGACAGCCAAATTGTCGAGCGCGATCGTCAAACTCCTGCTGTCGGCGCCGACATGCCGCGCCAGATCGTCGGCGAGCACCGGTCCCAGAAACGGCGCGTCGAGCAGTCCGCGGCCGAATTCCTCGGCGACGATGGCCACTTCGACCCCGGAAGCGCCGTCCGAGCGCAGCGATCGCCACCCGGTCAGCTCAATCTGCCTGTCCAGCCGGGAAATTCGGGCGTCGTCGGCGAGACCCTGCACCGATCCCGGGCCCAGATCGTCGGCCAGTTTGGCGGCGGCATCGCGCAGTTGTTGTTGTTCAGCTGTCAGACGGACATCCATAGAGCTCCTTCAGCACTCGGCGTAGCACCTTGCCGGAGGGCAGGCGAGGAATCTCGGTGACGAAGACGACGCGGCTCAGCCGTTTATAGGACGCCAACCGGTCCGCGACTCGCTGGGTGAGTTCGGCTCGGTCGACGGGAGTGTGGACCGCTACCGCGGCGACGACCGCTTCGCCGCCCCGGCCGTCGGGAACGCCGAACACCGCGCAATCTTTGACATCGGGGTGACCGTGCAGCACGGCTTCGATTTCGGCGGGGGCCACCTGGAAGCCGCGAACCTTGATCATCTCTTTGGACCGGTCGGTGATGCGCAGCCAGCCGTCGGCGTCGAGGTGGCCGACATCTCCCGTGCGGTACCAACCGTCGCAGAACGCTTCTCGGGTTGCCTCAGATGGCAGGTAGCCGGACATCAGCGACTCCGAACGCGCCTGGATTTCCCCGGTCTCTCCCGGGGCCACCTGCTGGCCGGTGTCCAGCGACACCACCCGCAGGTCCACACCGGGCACCGGACGCCCGACCGAGTCGAGCCGCGCGGCGTCGAGCGGATTGCAGGTGATGACGGGCAGCTCCGTGGTGCCGTAGGCGGGCACCAAACCGACGCCGGTGCGCCGGGTGATGGTTGCAGCCACAGTGCCGCTGACTGGCGTGGCGCCCCACATGATGAAGCGTAGCGACGACAGGTCGTAGGACTCGAGCTTCGGATGCGCGGCGATGGCAAGCGCGATCGGCGCAACTGCCATCTCGACGGTGATGCGGTCGGCCTCGATGTGGTGCAGCATCTGGTCGATATCGAAGCGACGATGCAGTCGCAGCCACGTTCCGGTTTCCAGCGCCGTAACGATGTTGAGAAAGCCCAGGATGTGCGACGGCGGCGTGACGACTTGGATGCGATCCTGCGACGTCAGTTGCAGCGCGTCGCGCCAGTGCCGGACGGCCGCACGCAACGACGCGTGGGTGTGCCGAACCGCTTTCGGTAACCCAGTAGTGCCGGAACTGAAGACCAACAGCGCGTCGGCCTTTGCAGGCGGTGGCCCGACCACCGGCTGGCCCGGCGTGATCGGCTCGTCGAGGTGCAGCATCGGCATGAGATCGGCCAGCACCGAATGGTCACCGACCGCGTGGGCGGGGCTGGTCAGCGCGAGTGCACGGTCGGCCTCGTCACGCTTCCAGCCCGGGCTGATCAGCACGACCGCTGCGCCCAACTGCCAGATAGCCCGCAGTGCGACGACAAACTCCGGCCGGTTAGAAGCCATCAGCGCGACTCGATCGCCGGCCGTCACACCGCGCTTGACCAGCGTAGCCGCCATTCCGTCGGCCAACGCACCGAGCAACGCCGGGCTATAACGGCAGTCCTCGAACACGAGCGCAGGCGGCTCAGCGGCATACATTGAGAATATCCTATCGTTTTGAGAGAATAGTATTCTCGATATGGAAGAACGCAAGTACTGGAAGGGCTGCCATGGCGGAACTGCACGCGTTCCACCGGGCGACGGTGCGTCGGATCATCAAGGAGACGCCCGACGCCCGCACCTTCGTGCTGGAACCGCATGAGCAGCCGTTCTCGTATCGCGCCGGACAGTACTGCACGTTCCGCGTCCGCGTGGACGACACGGAGCTGTACCGGGCATATTCGATGTCCAGCGCACCAGAAATCGATACCGAGCTGATGACGACGGTCAAGCGGGTCCCGGGCGGCAAGGTGTCGAACTGGTTGCTGGACAGTGTGTCCGAAGGCGACGAACTGACAATGACCAGAGCCGCGGGCACCTTCTGCCTGACTGAAAGCTCGGTGCCCCTGTTGGCCTTCGCCGGTGGCAGCGGTGTTACCCCGATCCTGTCGCTGGCCAAGAGCGCGCTGGCCACGACGGATCGCGTCGTGCGGCTGCTGTGCGCGGACCGCGACCGGGCGTCGGTGATCTTTGACCCGGTGCTGACAAGCCTCGTCGAGCGCTACCCCGACCGGCTCTCCGTGGCGCGCCATTTCGACGTCGAACACGGATTGATCGACGCGACCGCTATCCGCGACTTCGTCGGTGTCGACGGCGACGCCGACTGCTACGTATGCGGACCGGAAGGCTTCATGGCTGTGGTGCGCTCGGCGCTGCCCGGCCCCGGGCGAGTTTTCGTCGAGGACTTCGACTTACCGCAGCTGAAGCCCGCGTCCAACGCCGTCGACGGTGCCAAAGTGGAGGGCACGGTCACGATCTTGCTCGACCGGAAGAAGGCTTCCGTGCCACGAGTCGAGGGCGAAACGCTGTTGGAAAGCGCCCGGCGGGCGGGCCTGGCGCCGCCGTTCAGCTGCGAGGCCGGCAACTGCGGCACCTGCATGGCGCGGCTCACCGAGGGCAAAGCGACCATGCGAGTCAACGACGCGCTCGACGACGACGAGGTGGCCGACGGCTACATTCTGACCTGCCAGGGCGTACCCGACACGGCGTCGGTCACAGTGCGCTACGAGTAGAAAGGCGGCGACCATGCCCAAAGGCGTCCTTGTCGTCGAGAGCCGGCCGAGCTCGCCCGATCGTGACCACGAGTACAACAGCTGGTACGACGGCATCCATCTGCGCGAACTGCTGGCGCTCGACGGATTCGTCGGTGCGCGACGGCTGAGGCCAGTCGCCGACGACGGCCCCTACGTGGCTCTCTACGAACTCGAAGGCGACGACCTTCAGGCGATCGTGGACAACATGGTCGCCTGTGGGCAACGCGGCGAGTTGCACCTTTCCGACGCCCTGATGCTGGACCCGCCACCGGCGATGCGGTTACTCGAGGTGACAACAGAACGCTGAGCGTTCCGGTTAGCGCAGCACCCTCACCGGAACGTGGGACCAGCCGGCGACATTCTGCATCGATACGCGTTGGCAGCCGTCCCAAATGACTTCGTAGCGCGGCATGAAATCCAGCAGTTTCTCCAACGCGATCGCGCTTTCCATACGGGCCAACGCCGCGCCCAGACAACTGTGGATGCCGTAGCCGAAACCGATGTTTTGCGCTTCGGAGCGGTCGCGGTCAATATCAAACTTGTCGGCATCGGTGAACGCCTCGGGGTCGCGGTTGGCCGACCCGCCGACCAAAAAGACTGGTTTGCCGGCCGGGATGGT
>JAFAQO010000379.1 GCA_019246375.1 Mycobacterium sp.
GCTTGCCAGAGTCCGCGCACGATCTCCGATACCTCGTTCACCGAAACATCCCCTTTCCTACTATTTTTGGGTGCGCCGACCGGTGAACGCATCCAGCGCCGCCGCGTTCGCGGCCTCTCCCACGAGTTCGGCAAAGCACGCGGTCTCCCGTTCGATCGCCGCGTCGATCTGTGCTCGCAGCGGTGCGCTGATCGTGGCTTTGACCGCCATCAGACTCGAGATAGGCTTCGAGGCAAGCACATTCGCGTGCCGGTAGGTTTCGGCCAGGAGCTCGGCAGGGTCACAGACCTTCCACACCAGGCCCATCTGATAGGCCTCCTGCGCGCTGATCCACTCCGAGGACATCAATATCCAGGCGGCGTTCTGGCGGCCGGCCAGGCGGGGGAGAAGATACGACGACGCCGCCTCCGGCGCGACTCCGAGACTGGTGAATGGGCATCTCAGCCGCGCGTCGGACGCCATGAACGCCAGATCGGCGTAGCCGAGAATGGTGGCCCCGATACCGACACCGACACCGTTGACGGCGCAGATCAGCGGCTTCGGGAACGACGCGAGCGCATCGAGCATCCCGAAAAAGCCGTGCCGGCCGCCATCGCTGCGGCGCGTGGCGATGTTCTCCTGCATCTCGACGAGGTCTGCGCCCGCGCTGAACGCCCTGCCGGCACCGGTGATCACTACGACCGCAACGTCTGGGTCCTCGGCGGCGGCCAGCAGCGCCTGCGTCGTCGCGTCATACAGCGCCTCGCTGAACGCATTCAGCACCTCCGGACGGTTCAACGTGACTGTTCGCACGCGGTTGTCGTCGGCGATGTTCAATATCACTGTGACCTCTCTTGTGTGATCATTTGGAGTTCGGTGATTGACCACGGCTGGTTGACGTTGTGGTCGCGGTAGCCGAGCATCGTGGGGCCGGTGCGATCGAACCGGCCGACGAAACCGCCTGCTGCGACAAAGATCTCGCCGCTGACCGTGGCCATGTCGCTGGCGAGGTAGGCGTAGATCGGCGCGGCGTGTTCGGGAGGAGGGGCGTCCAGCGACAGCTGCATGGTCGCGTCGTCGAGCAGGCCGCGTCGATGAAGGTCGGCAATTTGGGCCTCATAGTCGGGGCCGCTGGACAGCCGGGTCTTCGCGCCCGGGCACACGACGTTCGCGCGCACCCCGTGCACTTTCAAATCCGCCGCCAGCGCCATCGTGAAACCATTCACCGCCCCCTTTCCCGCCGGGTAGCCGGTGCCGCCGTAGTCGCCGCGGAACGCGATCGAGCTGGTGTTGATGATCGCTCCACTGCGTTGCTCGGCCATCCTCGGTGCCGCGGCGCGGCAGGTCTGGAAGACGGTCCACAAGTGCGCCTCGAGCAGCCCGGCGAACTCTGCGGTCGTGATGTTGAGAATCGACGACCCGCGCGGTTCGGGGATGCCCGCGCAATTCACCAAGATGTCGATGCGGCCGAACTCGCGCACGCAGCTGTCGATCAGGCGGTCGGCCGCGGCTTCGTCCACAGGTGAACCGGCGTGCGCAATGGCGCGGCCGCCGTGGCCCGTGATGTCCGACGCGGCGTCAGCCGCGGCAGTGGGGTCGCGCCCGTTGACCACCACGTCGGCGCCGCACGCGGCCAGCAGCTCAGACACCGCCCGACCGATGCCGCGGCTGCCGCCCACGACGACCGCAGCGCGGCCCTCTAGCAGCAGTTGTTCGGTCACCGCGGCTCCCGTCGCGCGTTGCGCCCATCCCAGCGTCGAACTATAGTCCGGACACATGTCCAGCTCTGGGTCGAGTCTCGCACGCCGCGACGAGGACGCATCCGCAGGGCACCGCGTCCATTGATCGGGTTTCCTCGGCGAACAGCTCAGACGTCGCCGCACAACCCCCCACGAGGACGCCGCGCTCGGTATGGCAGATTCGTTTCGAGGCGTCATCGCGCGCCGTGGTGAAGAGTCGGAAAGAGTCGAGTATGCGGATTGCCTTGTTGTCCTATCGCAGCAAGACCCACTGCGGCGGCCAGGGAGTCTACGTACGGCATCTCAGCCACGGCCTGGTCGAGCTCGGCCATCACGTCGAAGTCTTTTCCGGGCAGCCGTACCCCGAGGTGCTGGATCCGCGGGTACGCTTCACCGAAGTGCCGAGCCTGGACCTGTACCGCGAGCCCGACCCGTTCCGGGTGCCGTGGCCCAACGAGATTCGCAGCCGCGTCGATCTGCTCGAGCTTCTGACGATGTGGACCGCCGGATTCCCTGAGCCTCGGACGTTCAGCCTGCGGGCCGCCAGATTGCTCGCACATCGAGCCGCCGAATTCGACGTCGTGCATGACAACCAAAGCCTCGGCACCGGACTGCTGAGAATCGCCGCCACCGGCCTGCCGGTCGTCGCCACCGTTCACCACCCGATCACCCGTGACCGGATTTTGGATCTGGCTGCGGCCCGTTGGTGGCGAAAGCCGTTGGTACACAGGTGGTACGGATTTTTAAAGATGCAGAAACGGGTTTCGCGCCAGATTCCCGAATTGCTGACGGTGTCGACGTCGTCGGCCGCCGACATCGCCACCGATTTCGGGGTGTCCACCGACCAACTGCATGTCGTGCCGCTCGGCGTGAACACTGAGTTGTTCAAGCCGTCGTCGCGGCCGCGCCGAGCGGGCCGAATCATTGCGATCGCAAGTGCCGACATTCCCCTCAAGGGTGTGGCGACGCTGCTGCACGCTGTGGCCCGGTTGCGCGTCGACCGGGATCTCGAGCTGCAACTGGTCGCCAAGGTGGAGCCGAACGGCCCGACCGACAAGCTCATCGCGGAACTGGGCATCTCCGACATCGTCCGGGTGACCAGCGGGCTCTCCGACGAGGACCTCGCGGCGCTGTTCGCGTCCGCCGAGGTGGCCTGCATACCGTCGCTGTACGAAGGGTTTTCACTGCCCGCCGTGGAAGCGATGGCCAGCGGGACACCCGTGGTGGCCAGCCGTGTCGGCGCGCTGCCCGAGGTTCTCGGCAGCGATGGTGCCTGCGCCGACTTGGTCAGGGCCGCCGATGTCGGTGAATTGACTGCTGCTCTAGGGAATCTGCTGGACTCGCCGGACCGGCGGCGCAGCCTCGGCGAGGCCGGCCGGCGCCGGGCTCTTGAGGTGTTCAGCTGGGAGTCGGTGGCAGCGCAGACGGTTCGCGTGTACGAGCGTGCGATCGCGGGGAAATGACCAATGCTGACGGTGGATTTCGATCGGCTTGGCATCGGCCCGTCGACGAAGGTAATCGACGTCGGATGCGGTGCGGGCCGGCACGCGTTCGAAGCGTATCGCCGCGGTGCCGACGTGGTCGCGTTCGACCTCGACTCGACACAGGTACAGGACGTACAGACCGTGCTGACCGCGATGGCCGAGTCCGGGCAGGCGCCGGCATCGGCGACGGCTGAAGCTACGGCGGGCGATGCGGTTGCGTTGCCCTATGCCGACGAAACGTTCGACTGCGTGATCGCGTCGGAGGTCCTCGAGCACATACCAGACGATGACGCCGTGATCGCCGAACTGATTCGGGTGCTCAAGGTTGGCGGCGTGCTGGCCGTCACGGTGCCGCGATGGTTCCCGGAGCGGGTGTGCTGGTGGCTTTCTGATGAGTACCACAGCAACGAGGGCGGCCACGTCAGGATCTATCGGGCCAGTCGGTTGCGGGCCAAATTGGTCGACTTCGGCCTGAGCCACACCCATAGCCACCATGCGCACGCCTTGCACTCCCCGTTCTGGTGGCTCAAATGCGCTGTGGGAGTGTCATCTTCGGATCATCCCGCAGTGTCTGCCTACCACAAGATGCTGGTGTGGGACCTTTCCACTAGGCCCAGGATCACGCGGGCTGCCGAGGCGGTGCTCAACCCGCTGGTGGGCAAGAGTGTGGCGATGTATTTCGTCAAGACGCAGCATTCGGGCACCCGTGCTGCGGTTGCCGAGGCGACCCGGGGTACCGGATGAGGTGGTCCTACGACCTGCCGTCGGTTCCGGGTGTTCTGACCCAAGAGCAATGCAGACAGACGGCGCTGTCGATCGCCGACGCCCAGGAGTCGTCGGGCGCCATCCCGTGGTTCGCCGGCGGCCACACTGACCCGTGGGATCACGTGGAGTGCGCGATGGCGCTCACCGCGGCCGGACTGCTCGGTCCCGCCCACGCCGCGTTCGAGTGGTGTCGGCAGATGCAGCGCCCCGACGGCTCGTGGCCGATCCAACTGCGCGCGGGGTCCATCGAGGATGCCAACAGCGACAGCAACTTCTGCGCGTATGTCGCCACCGGTGTCTGGCACCACGTTCTGATTACCGGTGATGAGGAGTTCGCGGCCGCGATGTGGCCGGTCGTGAGCGCAGCGGTCGACTTCGTGCTCGATCTGCAGACCGGATACGGCGAGATTTGCTGGGCCAGAAGCGAATCAGGCCCGGAGCCGGGCGCACTGGTGACTGGCTGTGCAAGCATCTATCACAGCATCAGGTGCGCGCTTGCGCTTGCAGATTTCCTCGGGGAGCCGCAGCCGGAGTGGGAGGTGGCGGTCGGCCGGCTCGGGCACGCGATCGTCGCGCATCCGGACGTCTTCGAGGAGAAGGGCCGTCATTCGATGGATTGGTACTACCCTGTCCTCGGGGGGGCGCTGCGCGGGCCCGCCGCCACGGCACGCATCGAGAAACGCTGGAGAGAGTTCGTCGTCACCGGCCTCGGTGTGCGCTGCGTCGACGACCGGCCATGGGTCACCGGTGCCGAAACATGCGAATTGGTCATGGCACTGGACGCGATCGGCTACCACGGCGCGGCCCGCGAACAGTTCACCGCGATGCAGCATTTGCGCGAGCAAGACGGATCCTATTGGACTGGTTTGGTTTTCGCTGACGGCAAACGCTGGCCGGAGGAGCGCACCACCTGGACCGGCGCTGCGATGATCCTGGCGGCCGACGCGCTGTCGGGTGCCACACCGGCGAGCGGCCTATTCCGCGGTGACGACCTGCCGCGCGGTCTGCAGACCGACTTCGAGCCGCAGCGAGCCTGGTCCGGGCGGCCACCAGATCGAGAGCGAAGCCGCTCCGAGCGACCGTCAGATCGAGAGCGAGACCGCTCCGAGCGACCGTCGGTCTGCGCCTGCGTTCCTACACCGGGCTGACCGGCTCGCCGGGTCGCCCTGCCGCCCGCTCGAGGACCCGCAACGAGCCGGTGACGGCGACCTCCTGGAACTGGCCGGAGTCGATTGCCCGCCGGTAGATGTGATACGGCGCCTGCCCTCCGTCCCGCGGATCGGGAAACACGTCGTGGATGACCAGCGCACCCCCGGTGCTCACCCATTTCGCCCAGCCCGAGAAGTCGGCAATCGCCGCCGCCTCACTGTGTCCGCCATCGATGAAGACGAATTGCAGCGGTGTACGCCATCCGCGGGCGACCGTCGTGGACTTGCCGACGATGGCGACGACGGTGTCGTCGAGTTCGGCGGCGTCGAGGGTGCGGCGAAGCGTCGGCAGCGTGTCGAACCGGCCGGTTTCCATATCGACCATTGACGCATCGTGGTACTCCCACCCCGGCTGGTGCTCTTCGGAGCCGTGATGATGGTCGATGGTGTAGAGCACGCTGTTTCGCTGTTGCGCCGCCGCGCCGAGCAGCAATGTGGACTTGCCGCAGTATGTCCCGATCTCCACGCCCGCGCCATCGCACAGGTAACGCAACGCCGCCTCGTAGAGCGCTTGTCCTTCGCCGGGCGGCATGAACCCCGTCACCTCATCGGACAGGGCGAACAGCCGCTCGACGCTGCTGCCGGTGTGGGTTTCTCTCACGCATGTCAACTTAGCGTTTCCGATTGCGCAGCCCGGCGTTAGCCCGATTGCCTGAGCCACTGGGGCGTAGTAGTGTCCGGACACGTGTCCGACTCGGTGTCTTTTGAGTCGACCCGACGCCGGCTCACGGCCAAGCAGGCCGACACCATCCAGCGGCTGAGCAACGCAGCGCTCGCTGTGCTGGCCCGGGACGGCTTCGGCGGCTTGACCATTCGGTTGGTCGCCGCGGAGGCCGGGGTCGGGGCCGCCACCGCCTACACCTATTTCTCGTCCAAGGAACATCTGATCGCCGAGGTGTTCTGGCGTCGCCTCGCCTCATCGGCCGAGAGCACCGCAACCAACGCCCAGCCGCCACTCGAGCGGGTGATCGCCGTGTTGCGGCACATCGCGCTGCTCGTCGCGAACGAGCCCGAGCTCGCCGGCGCAGTGACGAACGCGTTGCTCGGCCGCGATCCCGATGTGGAGCATCTACGCGATCGCATTGCCCGCGAGATACGGCGGCGCCTCGTCGATGCGGTCGGCGCCGATCGGCCCGAATGCGGTGACCTGGTCGAATCCCTCGAGCTGCTTTACACGGGCGCACTCGTACACGCCGGCATGGGATATGTGACGTACACCGAGATCGCCGACCGCCTCGAGAGATCCGTCCGCCTGCTGTTCGGTGAGCGCTGACGCGCACTCACTCCTTGCCGAACTTCATCGCGTCCATATTCCAGTAGCCGCGCAAGTTCGTGAGCAGTCCGGCCTCGTCCACGCAGTAGGTGAAGACACCGCGTACGGTGCTGGCGAAGCCGTTCGGAAACTTGGTGTGCAGCACCAAGATGTGCGCGATCTCGCGGGGAGAACTCGACGGAAATGTCTCCTCGCAGGTGACTGTCAGCTGGTTGGGACCGATGTTCTGGTCGAAGAACCTCCCGACGGCTTCCTTGCCGCGCATGCCCGCACCGTCGGGGTTGGTGACGGACTCGCCGATGGGGTCCTCGATGACCACATCGTCGGCCATCAGCGCCAGCCAGCCGTCCCGGTCGCCCGCCTGAACACAGCGCCACGACGACTGCGATGCGGCCAGCGCGGGTGTCACGGCGATTACCTTGTCGGACATGTGGATGCCTCCCTCGACTGGATCAAGCGATCAGCGATCGGCGTCGGTGTAGCGGATGACGCCGCGAATGTTGCGGCCTTCCAACATGTCCTGGTATCCGTCGTTGACCTGCTCGAGCTTGTACTGACGGGTGATCATGTCGTCGAGGTTGAGTTTGCCCGCCTTATACATCGACAGCAGCAGCGGAATGTCGTGGTGCGGGTTGCCGCCGCCGAACAGCGATCCCTGAAGGTTTTTCTGCATCAGCGTCAGCATCGCCAGGTTCAGCGTCGTCTGATTCTCGAGCATGCTGCCGATGGCGGTCAGCACACACGTCCCGCCCTTAGTGGTGATGTTGAGGTAGTTGTCGATGTCTTGGCCCTTGAGTTCGCCGACGGTGACGATCACCGACTTGGCCATCAGCCCATATGTCGCCTCGGCGATGCCCGCCAGCGCGGCGTCGATGTCCGGGTATACATGTGTCGCACCGAATTTCAGTGCCTGATCGCGTTTCCACTCGACCGGGTCGATCGCGAAGATGCGTCGCGCGCCGGCGTTCACCGCGCCTTGGAGTGCGGCCATGCCCACGCCGCCGATCCCGACGATCGCGACGTCGTCGCCTGGCCGGATGTCACCGGACCGCGTCGCCGACCCGTAGCCCGTGGTGACGCCACACCCCACCAGGCAGGCCACTTCGAACGGGATGGACGGGTCGATCTTCACCACCGAACTCTTGTGCACCACCATGTACGGCGAGAAGGTGCCCAGCAACGTCATCGGGAAAACGTTCTGGCCCCTGGCCTGGATGCGAAAGGTGCCATCCGAGATCGCCGTCCCAAGCAGCAGGCCGGCACCGAGATCGCACAGATTGCGCAGCCCGGCCTGACACGACGGACATTGCCCGCACGACGGAATGAAGGACAACACGACGTGGTCGCCGGGGGCGACGTCCTCGACACCCGGACCGACCTCGGTGACGACCCCGGCCCCCTCGTGGCCACCCAGCACCGGGAATCCGGCCATCGGGATACCGCCGGTGACAAGGTGGTGGTCGGAGTGGCACATCCCCGACGCTTCCATCTGGATCTTGACCTCGTCTTTGACGGGGTCGCCGATCTCGATCTCCTCGATCGACCACGGCTGATTGAACTCCCAGATGAGAGCACCCTTGGTCTTCATCACCGCCTGCTTTCCTTTAGTGGTTCCAGCGACAGCGTAGTTACTTAGGTCACATGTCCAGTGGCGGGGTGACTGCTACCAGATCGGCGCCGGCGCCTTG
>JAFAQO010000425.1 GCA_019246375.1 Mycobacterium sp.
CTAAATCAGGGCATCAGCATCGTCCGGGATCGACCAATCTTCAGCCACCGCGAGAATGATCTCGTCTAGATCGGTGGCGGGACGAAAGCCGATCAACTCTTGCGCTCGGGAGTTGTCGGGCACGCGGCGGCGCATGTCCTCGAAACCCTCGCCGTAAGCCTGCTCATACGGCAACAGCTCGATCTTGCTTGGACTGCCAAGCAGTTCTACTATCCGCTCGGCAAGTTCGAGGATCGACACCTCGCGCGCCCCGCCAAGATTGAACGCCCGCCCATACGCGGCCGGCTCCTCTCCGAGGCCGACCAGCGCCGGTACGATGTCACCGACATAGGAAAAGCAGCGGGTCTGCCGTCCGTCTCCGAAAACGGTCAGCGGCTCGCCTCGCAGCGCCTGAGCGACGAGGTTGGGCAGCACCATTCCATAGCGGCCTGTCTGGCGGGGCCCCACGGTGTTGAACAACCGTGCAATGGAGACCCGCAGACCGAAATCGTGCCAGTAGCCATGCGCGAAAGCCTCGTCGATGCCCTTCGCCGCGGCGTAAGTCCATCGCGCGGTCAGAGGGGACCCCAGGATGCGGTCGGAGTCCTCCGAGAGGCTGTCGGCGGCGTTCTTACCGTAGATCTCGCTCGTCGAGGCCAGCACCGTCACAGCGCGACCTTCGAGAGCCGCCTCCAGAACGTTCTCCGTGCCGTGGATATTGACCCGCAGGCTCTCCAACGGGTGCTCAATGATGCGTCTGACGCCCACCGCGGCAGCCAAGTGGAAAACTCGGTCCGCGCCGGTGACAAGCTCGTTGACCAGCCCACGGTCGAGGACGGACCCTTCAACCAGACAGAACCGCGGGTTGTCGGCGGCGTTGGTGAGGTTGGCCCGAGAGCCAGTGGAAAAGTCGTCCAGTACGGTGATGCTGTCTCCGAGGGAGAGTAGATAGTCGGTGAGATGACTGCCGATGAACCCGGCGCCTCCCGTGATCACGGTTTGCATGTCGATACTCCAAGAGGTGTGGCGGGTCGTGAAATGTTCGCTGGGGCTAGCGGGCGCACAGTGGGATGGCTAGGTAGCTGCCCGGATGGCCGGGGTCCCATTGGTGTGTGTCGTGAATGAATGCTGGGAGAAGGCGCTTCTCGGCGCGTGGGGCTCACCCAGCTGCCACTAGAACGTGTGCGCCATGCCGTCGGTATGGACCGCAGGCAGATGTAAACCTCGATGAATCGCATGAAGGGAAAGAGCGGAGCGAGCAGCAGCAGGCCGGCCCACCGTAACGCGATCGCGACGAACACACTGAGTAGCAGATCCCGCAGGACAAAACCGATCAGAACATATTGGGGACCCCACGTGTCGACGAGCTCAAGACCCATCACCTCCGGATTCCCATAAGTGCCAGCCAGCGTTTCGCTGTACACCGCGAACAACACCAGCGGCGGCATCAGCAGCAACACGATGCTGCTCGAGATCAGCTCGGTGATCTGCAACGCCAGCGCGCCCCAGAACCGGCCGACATGAACTCCGTGCAAACGGACCGTCTGGCAGTATCCCAATGTCCAGCGGCGGATCTGCCGCACATAATCGCGCCAGGTGTCTGGATCCTGTGTGTAGGCGACCGCAGCGTCCGGGCGAAACGCGATGCGTCCGAGTTTCTTCGCGTGAACCTCGAAAGTCATGTTGATGTCCTCGATCGCCAGGCCGGGTGCGACGATGTCGATCCGCGACAGGATGTCCGTCTTGTACATGCTGGCGAACCCCGGAACGATCGGCACCACGTTCGCCCATCGCGCGGCCTGCCCGTATTTGACGAGCAGTTGCGCCACGGCGTAGAGCCGCGCTCGATAGGCGACCAGGAAACGCCCCATCCTCGTCCGCGGTGGTGGATCCAGAAGGCACTTCACACGGCCTGCCACCGCCACCACGTCGGGGTCGTCGAACAACGGGAGACCGGTCTTCAGGTAGTCGGCCGCGAGCCTGGTGTCCGCGTCGAGAAGGAGGACGACGCGGAATCTATGCGCAAGCTCGAAGTGCTCTATTCCTGCCAGCAGCGCACCGGCCTTGCCCCGGTTGGGTGAGAGTTCGAGGACATGTACCCTGGCCTCCGCGGCGACGCTGGCGGTGCGATCCGTGGAGCCATCCGACACGACGTGGATGTTTGAGACAGGTAAAAGCGCAGACGCGGCCCGAAGTGAGTTGCCGAGAACCGCGGCTTCGTTGTGTGCAGGGATGAGGACCGCGACGTCCTCAGTGCTGAATTGGTGCCCGGAATCCGGTGCGCTCGCCAACGTTTTCCGGTGCCCGGGCAGCAGTCGCGGTAGGCGGTCGGCCGCGAAGCGGCCGACACCAACGAGGCTCCAGAACAGCGTGTTCGGGCCCAAGATGAGCACCGTTAGGAGGGCAACGGTCAGCACGGCGGTCACGGGTCAGCCTGGGGGTATGCAGCGGCGGCGGGTCATAGCACGTGGCGTTCCGGGAAGTCGGTCAGGCGATACGTCGTATCGAGTACAGCCGGCTGGCCGGAGAGCCAGTCATAGTTTTCATCCGGGTGAACGGTTTGGACCACGACGAGATCCCACTGCTGGTCGCCGGGATACGGCAAATGCGACAAAGTGCCGGTGGTTGGCGTCTGGATGGTTTCGATGTGGGAATCGGTATACGCGACATGTGCGCCCTCGGAGGCCAGCATGTCGATGATCGGTATGGCAGGCGATTCCCTGACGTCGCCGACTGCAGGCTTATAGCTGACCCCGGCCACAAGTATCCGTGCGCCGGACACGGGTTTGCCATGGTCTCCAAGAACTCGGCGGGCATGTGCGACGACTTCGCGCGGCCGGGCCGCGATCGCGGTCATGGCCGCGTCCACCACTGGAGAACTCGCTCTGAG
>JAFAQO010000563.1 GCA_019246375.1 Mycobacterium sp.
TCGGTGGCCGGCGTCAACCGCGGCAGGACGGACACGAAGCTGATCCCAAGCCGGGCCCGTTCCGATTCGCCGGCCGCATAGCTGGCGATGAACCGCACGGTGGCTTTCGCCCCGGCGTAGCCGCCGCTCAACGGCGACCCGTTGATCGCCGCGCCACTGGCGATCACGATCACCGAGCTACCCGGCGCCAGCGGACGCCGCAATGCCTGGCGGGCCCAGTAAAACGCCTGTGCCACATCGACATTCCAGTTCTGGCTGAATGTTTCCCAGGTTTGATCTGGTAACGGGCTCATCTGCGGAACGGCACCCGCGCATAGCACCAGCGTACGTGGCCGGTACTCGTGGATGAGCCGGCTGGCCGTCGCCGGATCGGCAGCGTCGGCGGCCACCGCGGTGAAGGCAGTGCCCAGCTCGTCACGCACCTCCTCGAGCGCCGCGCTGCTGCGGGCAACACCGACGACATGTGCGCCGGCTGCCGACAACGCGGTAGCAATACCGCGGCCGAACCCCCGGCTAGCCCCGGTCACGATCGCCGTCGTGCCGACGAGGCCATCAGTGATCGTTGTTGTGTTCATCGTCGTACTCGCTTCCGATGTTGAGGTTTTTGACATCCACACCAAGTCAGATACGTCACGCCGCCAAGATTCATCGCTGCGCGGCCGATGAATTCCGGCCACCGGGTGTATCAGTACTGATGTAGGGTCATCCACCTTTTCGCCGATGGAGGAGACACGACGGTGCCAGCACAGGAGGGTTTCATCGAGCAGGCGGCGCCATTTCGCGCCGAACTGATTGCGCACTGCTACCGCATGCTCGGTTCGGTCCATGACGCCGAAGATCTTGTCCAGGAGACATACCTGCGCGGTTGGCGCGCCTATGCGGCCTTCGAGGAGCGCGCCGCGTTGCGGACGTGGCTGTACCGCATCGCGACGACGGCATGCCTTCGGGCGCTGGAGAACCGCGCTCACCGGGTGCTACCAACCGGCTTGGGCGCGGGGTCGGTTGACCCGGATGCGGATCTGACTGGGAACGGCCGTACCCACCAGTGGCTCGAGCCGCTGCCCGACACGTTGACTCCCGAGACAGCTGTTGCCGCACGGCAAAGCGTCCGGCTGGCGGTAGTCACTGCCTTACAGGAGCTGCCGGCGCGTCAGCGAGCCGTGCTGATTCTGCGAGATGTCGTGCAGTTCAGCGCCGCTGAGGTTGCCGAGCTGCTTGAAACCACGCCCGCCTCGGTCAACAGTGCACTGCAGCGCGCGCGGACTCGTCTGGCCGAGATAGGGCCTACCCAAGAAGACGTGATTGAGCCTGAAGACCCCAAGCTTCGTGACTTACTCGACCGCTACTGCGCCGCATTCGAGAACTCCGACGTCGCAGCCCTTACCGAATTGCTGCAAGCCGATGTCAAGCTTGAAATGCCGCCGCTCCCGGTATGGTTCACCGGACGCGACGCGGTGACACGATTCCTTGCCGCTCGTGCGTTCACCAAGGCCGGCGACATGGCGCTCGTTACTACCGGCGCGAACAGGCAACCCGCCGTTGCCGAGTACCGTCGCGACGCCAACGGTGTCCTGCGAGCCCACTCGATCCACGTCCTGACCACCGGCTCCACCGGGATCGCTGCTATCACCGTCTTCCTCGACCCGACGCTGTTCTCGGTGTTCGGCATGCCGTTGACCCGGTGAGCGCCACCGCATGTCCGGCGGGCCATATCAGGTGCCGGTCATACGTTCGAGATGTTCCGGATAACGGGCGCCGTGGATGGTGATAGCCGCTGTGCCACTCCGGATTTCGTGCAGATCGTCGGCGCTCAACTCAACGTCGGCGGCAGCGATGTTCTCATCGAGGCGGTCCAGTTTTCGAGTACCGGGGATGGGCACAATCCACGGCTTCTGGGCCAGCAGCCACGCCAGCGCGATTTGACCTGCCGTAGCGTTCTTCCGCTGCGCGATCCGTCTCAGCAGGTCGACCAGCGCTTGATTCGCTGCCCGAGCGTTCGGCTCAAAACGCGGAATCGTATTGCGGATGTCGGAGCTGTCGAATCGCGTGTCGCGACTGATCTTTCCGGTCAGATATCCCTTGCCGAGCGGACTGTATGGGACAAACCCGATACCGAGTTCCTCCAGTGCGGGCAGCACGTCCTTCTCAGGGCGCCGCCACCATAACGAGTACTCGCTTTGCACCGCGGTCACAGGCTGGACGGCATGGGCACGGCGGATCGTCGCGGCCGCCGCTTCAGACATTCCGAAGTGCTTCACTTTCCCCTTCTCGATGAGGTCTTTCACCGCCCCGGCCACGTCCTCGACGGGAACTTCTGGATCGACTCGGTGTTGGTAGAGCAGATCGATCGTCTCGACTTGGAGCCGCTTGAGCGAAGCGTCGGCGACCTGCCTGATGTGTTCGGGACGGCTGCACAGACTCAGCGGCTGAGTGCCGTTGAACGCGAACCCGAACTTGGTGGCTATCACCACTTGGTCGCGAAACGGTGTAAGCGCTTCGCCGACCAGCTCCTCGTTGACGAACGGGCCGTATATCTCGGCGGTGTCGAAGAATGTGACGCCGCGGTCGAAGGCCGACCGAATCAGCGCGATCATTTCTTCGCGGACGCCGGCCGGACCATAACCGCCGCTGATACCCATGCAACCCAGCCCGATCGCCGAGACCTGCAGGCCGCTGCTTCCCAATGCGCGCGTCTTCATGTCGGTCTACCTTCTCACTGTGCGATGTAGCTGCCGCCCAGGCTATTGAGTTGCTTGGAGTGGTCACGCGGGTAGCGCTATCAAGGACTATTCGTGGAAAGTGATGGGTAAGCGCCGTGAGTCTTGATGGGCGCCCCAGACGTGATTGAAGGGTGAACGGAGTGAAAATTCCGGGTGTGGCCACCGTGGTCGGCGGCATGGCCGAGGGAGCGGTACAAGCACTGCGGGCCGGGGTGGAGAGCGCCGCAGGTGCCGCCGGCGCGATGCAGATGCTCGCCACTCCCGTGGTGCGGACGGTCGGTCAGTCGACCGGACGCGTCCTCGGCACAACCAACTCCCATAACGGCTTCCCCGGCCACCCGGTGCCGCCGGTGCGTTGGCACAGCGGGCGACGGGTCCATCTGGACCTGGATCCCCTGCTGCCCTTCCCCCGCTGGCACCAGCATGCGGCGCAGCTGGAGGAGCCGGTTGGCGAGATTCCGGGCGTGGCAAATGCCCATGTCGAGGGCGCGTTGGGCCGGCTGGTGATCGAGCTCGAGGACGACGCGGACAGCGACCGGATCTTGACCGCGGTGGGTGAAACGGTTGCATCCGTGGCCGAAAAAGTAGCGTCGCCGGGACCGCAGTCGGCGCCCCAAACCGCGCCATTCGCCGATCCAGGCAACCCACTGGCATTAGTAGTGCCTTATACCGCGGCGGCCATGGATGTGCTCGCGATCGGTGCCGCGGTCACCGGCTGGTTCGGCCGACTTCCCGCCGCACCCAGAGCCGCCCGCGCTGCGTCGGCTCTTGTCAGTAATCAGCCGCGGCTGGTGTCAGTGCTGGAGTCGCGGCTGGGCCGCGTGGGCACTGATATTGCGTTGAGCGCTTCCATGGCGATAACCAACGGGCTAACCCAGGCTGTGGGGACCCCGCTGCTGGACCTGGCGCAACGTGTCCTTCAGATTTCCGAGGCGTCAGCTCATCGCGAAGTGTGGCGCGAGCGGGAACCTCAGCTTGCCTCGCCCAAGCGACCACAAGCTCCCGTCGTGCCCGTTATCTCGTCGGCCGGAGCCGGCGCCGCGGCCGCCGGCGAGGCCTCGCACGTCGTGGTCGATGGAGCGATCGACGCCGCCATCGACACCGCGAAGGGCGCAGCAGCCGGGCCGGTGGAGGAGTATGCGGATCAGGCAGCGAATGGTGCGTTGGTTGCCGCGGCAGGTGCCTTGCTCGGCGGCGGTGGCGCCGAAGAGGCCGCTGGCGCGGTGCTGGCCGCGGTGCCGAAAGCAGCGCATTTGGGTCGGCAGACATTTGCCGCGGTGCTGGGCCGCGGGCTCGCCAACAGCGGGCACTTGGTCCTCGATCCGGGCGCTCTGCGTCGCCTGGATCGGGTGAAGGTTGTCGTCATCGACGGGGCAGCGCTTCGCGGTGATGCCCGCGCGGTGTTGCAGGCACGTGGAGACATCCCGGGCTGGGACGCCGACCGGGTATATGAGGTCGCCGACGCGCTGCTGCACGGCGAACAGGCGCCCGAGCCCGACCCCGACGAGTTGCCGGCCACCGGAGCGCGGTTGAGGTGGATTCGCTCGCAGCCCTCGGCGGCACCCGCCCAGGGCCTCGAACGCGCCGACCTGGTAGTCGACGGTGAATGCGTGGGCAGCGTCGATGTGGCTTGGGAGGTCGATCCTTTTGCGGTTCCGTTGCTGCAGACCGCGCACCGGACAGGAGCGCGGGTGGTTCTGCGGCATGTGGCCGGCACCGAAGATCTGTCCGCCAGCGTCGCGGCTGCTCACCCACCCGGCACTCCGCTACTCAAGTTGGTGCGTGAGCTGCGCGGCGATCGTGGGCCAGTGTTACTGATCACCGCACTGCACCGGGACTTCGCATCGACCGACACGCTGGCCGCGCTGGCCATCGCCGACGTCGGTGTGGCCCTCGACGATTCACAAGCGGCCACACCGTGGACCGCAGACATCATCACCGGCAGCGATCTGGCTGCGGCGGTGCGAATCTTGTCCGCGCTGCCCGCGGCCCGGCTGGCCAGCGAGTCGTCGGTCCGCCTCGCCAAGGGCGGCACTACATTGGCCGGGCTGTTGCTGGTCACCGGTGACTCCCGCACACCCAGCCACCCGCTGTCCGTTCGGCGCTGGCTCAATCCGGTCAACGCGGCCGCTGCGAGCGCCCTGGTATCGGGAGCTTTCTCGGCCGCCAACGTGCTGCGGCGACCGGATCCCACGCCGCAACCGCTGACCGCCTGGCATGCCCTGGACCCGGAGATCGTCTATTCGCGGCTGGCCGGCGGTGCGCGTCCCCTGGCCGTCGAAACAGTTACGTCGTCGTGGCGACAGCGTCTCGATGACCTGTCCTACAGCCCATTCGTGGCGCCGCTGCGCGAGCCCGCACGGCGGGTAGGGCGGCTGCTGGCCGCCACCCGGGCCGAGCTCGCCGATCCCCTGACTCCGATCCTCGCCGTCGGCGCCGCGGCATCGGCAATCGTCGGCAGCAACGTGGATGCGCTTCTGGTCGCGGGCGTGATGACCGCCAACGCGATAACGGGCGGTGCGCAACGGCTGCGTGCCGACGCGGCAGCCGCCGAGCTGTTCGCCGAACAAGACCAACTGGCGCGCCGTGTCGTCGTGCCGGCCGTCGCGACGACGCGACGCCGGCTGGAGGCCGCCCGGCACGCCGAGCGCACGGCCACAGTATCGGCGAGTTCGCTGCGTCCCGGTGACGTCATCGACCTGGCCGCACCGGACGTGGTGCCCGCGGATGCACGGCTGTTGGTGGCCGAGGATCTCGAGGTCGACGAGTCGTTCCTCACCGGTGAGTCGCTGCCGGTGGACAAGCAGGTGGAACCGGTCGCCGCGACGGATACCGAGCGGGCCAGCATGTTGTTCGAGGGCAGCACGATTGTCGCGGGACAGGCACGTGCCATTGTCGTCGCGACCGGCAGTGCCACCGCGGCGCAGCGCGCGATTTCGGCGGTCGCCGATGTCGAATCGTCAGCCGGAGTGCAGGCACGGTTGCGTGAGTTGACCAGCAAGGTGCTGCCGCTCACGCTTGCCGGCGGAGCCGCGGTGAGCGGTTTGGCGTTGTTGCGCCGCGCCTCATTGCGTCAAGCCGTCGCCGACGGCGTCGCGATCGCGGTGGCCGCTGTCCCCGAGGGCCTGCCGTTGGTGGCCACCCTCGCCCAGCTTGCCGCTGCCCAGCGACTGTCGCGGCGTGGCGTGCTGGTCCGTGCTCCGCGCACCATCGAAGCGCTGGGGCGGGTCGAGACCGTATGTTTCGACAAGACCGGCACTCTGACCGAGAACCGGCTGCGCCTGATCTGTGCGGTACCGGCCGCGGCCGATCCGAAGGGTCCGATCCCCGACACCACCGATCCGCAGGCCGTCGAGGTGCTGCGAGCCGCTGCCCGGGCCTGCCCGCGACCACAGAACGGGCAAGGGCACGCACATGCCACCGATGAGGCTATCCTCTCTGCTGCGAGTTCGCTTGCAGGCGAGAGGGATTCGGATTGGACGATGCTTGCCGAGGTACCGTTCGAGTCCAGTCGGGGCTACGCCGCCGCCATCGGCACAGCGAGCCAGGATGCAACAGCGCCGACACTGATGCTGAAGGGCGCTCCAGAGGAGATCTTGCCGCGCTGCCGGTTCAACAATCCCGAGGCTGACCGCAACCACGCCGAGTCGCTGGTATATAGCCTCGCCGAGCAAGGCTTGCGCGTGCTGGCGGTGGCACAGCGGGGCTGGGACCCGAACGCCACCGACGAATCCGAGACAGATGCCGACAGCGTCGACGCCGCCGCGCAGAACCTGGAGTTGATCGGTTATGTCGGTCTGGCGGACACCGCACGTCCGTCGTCTCGGCCCCTGATCGAAGCACTCCAGGATGCCAATCGCAAAGTTGTGCTGATCACCGGCGATCATCCGGTCACCGCACGCGCGATCGCCCGTCAGCTGGGTTTGCCGTCGGACGTGCGAGTCATCACCGGTGCCGAACTCGCCGCTCTCGATGAAGAAGCCTGCACCAAACTGGCCGCCGATGTACAGGTCTTCGCCCGGGTCAGCCCGGAACAAAAGGTGCAGATAGTCGCTTCGCTGCAGCGTTGCGGGCAAGTGATCGCGATGGTTGGCGACGGCGCCAATGACGCCGCCGCGATCCGGATGGCCGACGTCGGCATCGGGGTGAGCGGACGCGGCTCATCGGCCGCGCGCGGGGCCGCCGACATGGTGTTGACCGAAGACGACCTGGGCGTGCTGCTCGATGCGTTGGTCGAGGGCCGCAGCATGTGGGGCGGCGTGCGTGATGCGCTGACTATTTTGGTTGGCGGAAATGTGGGCGAGGTGATCTTCACGATCATCGGGACCGCGTTGGGCACTGGCGGGCGAGCACCGGTGGGCACGCGCCAACTGCTGTTGGTGAATCTGCTCACCGACATGTTCCCGGCTCTGGCCGTTGCCGTCACTCCGCAGTATCCCGAACCCGAGGAAACCGGCGATCAAACGGCCGAAGAGCTCGAAGCGGCGCGGCGTGAATACCAGCGCGCGGTACTGGCAGAGCCCACGCCTTCCCTCGACGCGCCGCTGATGCGGCAGATCATCACCCGAGGCGCCGTCACGGCTGCCGGCGCAACCGCGGCCTGGGCCATCGGCCGTTGGACCCCGGGAACCGAAAGACGCACCGCGACTATGGGCTTGACCGCGTTGGTGAGTACGCAATTGGCGCAGACGTTGCTTACGCGGCGCCACAGCCCCCTCGTGGTGACCACCGCGCTGGGCAGCGCCGCTGTGCTGGTGGCCATCGTCCAGACTCCCGGCGTCAGCCACTTCTTCGGTTGTACGCCACTGGGTCCAGTTGCGTGGGCGGGTGTCATCGGTTCGACCGCAACGGCCACCGCTATCTCAGTGTTGGCTCCTAACTGGCTGATCAAAACCACCGATGCCTCGTCACCCATCGATGACGATCAACAGGATTCCGCCACGGCGGTGCAGCCGCCGCGCCGCGCCGGTGCTCCGGTCTTGCGGCTTGTCTAGTCGACCAATGGCCAGGCTTAGCATTACTTCCCAGTCAGTCTCGCGTTCGCGTCGGTAGTTCGTTTCGCAGCACCTTGCCGGCCGGGTTGCGTGGGATGCTGCCGACAATGCGAATGTCCCTCGGCTGCTCAAAGCGAGAGACCTTGTCCCTCAAGCAGTCCCGCACCACCGTTTCGTCGACGTCGCTGTGCGTCATCACCGCTCCCGGTGAGACTCAATGACATGCCGGTGCCAAAGCCGCGCTGCCCGATCCATCGGACCGGCCAGCAGCACCGACGCGACCTCGACGGGGAACGTCCACGGCGGCGCGATCGTCCGGGGCCGCTGGATGATCGCTTTCGCGATCACGTCAGCCGCCTGCTCCGGGTCGAGTCCGGGAAGGCGGCGCAGCATCGGCGTGGGCTCGATCATTCTGGTGCGGACCAATCCGAAGTAGACCGAGGTGACGTCGACGCCGTCGGCGTGCAATTCCGGTGCGACGCTGCGCAACCAGCGGTCGAATGCGCCCTTGGATGCCTGATAGGCGCCCCACTGTGGACCGGGGGGAACACGCACGGCGACACTCGAAACGTTGACAATGTGTCCACCGCCGTGTTCGCGCATGTCGGGAAGTACGCCGAGCAGCAGCCGGATCGGTCCGAGATAGTTGATGTCGATCGTGCGTTCAAAGTCGTGCGGCCGGTCGTATTGGTCATGCAGCGACCGGCGGAGCGACTTGCCGGCGTTGTTCACCACGATGTCGAGCGGCCCCTGTTCGTCCGCGATCTGGTTCACCAGCGCGCTGGTGGCGTCCTGGTCGGTCAGATCGGCCGGGTACGCCACCGCGCGTCCGCCGCCGGCGTTGATCGAGTCGACCAGGTCGTCGAGCCGATCCGTCGAGCGGGCGACAACCAGCACGGTCGCGTTTGCCGAGGCCAGCTTGCGGGCTGTGGCCTCGCCGACCCCGTAGGAGGCTCCGGTCACCAATACCGTCTTGCCGGAAATGACCTTGCGTAACTTGTCGAGATCAGCGACCCGCGCCGGGTTGGCCACTTTGTCGAGTGCCTGCGCTGCCAGATTCATTCGGATTGCCTCACCGAGTCGTAGTCATCATTCGTTTTACCCGAAGCGCCTATCGATCCCGGCATTTTGGGCCGAAGTACGATAGCCACTGGCTGCGCCGGCCGTCAGTCGCGGATGAAGCCCTTGTTGCGCATCAGGAAGTCCGCCAGGAACCCGTCATGCGGGATTTCGGGTGCGTCGTGGTAACTGGGATAGTGACCGCAATAAACGTTGCTCACCGTCGGCTCGGCGAGCAGCTCGTCGATCAGGGCTTCGTCGCTAGTGATCGCGTTGAGGACGAGCGAATGCCGCAACGGGTCTATGCCATCGGCCCGCGACCACGGCGCGATCCAGACGCACGGGAACGGCAACTCGACGTTGAGCGTGTCAACGTCCGGCTTGGCCAGAAGATGCACAGCCGGGCGCAGCGCGGCGCAATCGTCACCCACGTCGGCGACCACCTGATCGGCGCCGAGAACCGGCGTCGTCCCCGCGGCCTTGGCCGCAAGATAGCTTGCCAACGTCTGCGCCTTCTCGCTGCTTTGAACCGGCAGAACCGCTCGCTCGTCTCCCACGGGCAGCGGCACGATCGCCGACAACCGTTCGGAGATCGCATCCGCCAGCGGGAAGGGATCGCCCTCATAGAGGAGCGCTGTGGTGTTCACGCACGCCATTCCGCCCAGCTTTGTGATCGAGTCGACGATGATCTCGAGGTAGTCGAGCCAATCCTGGTCGGCGGTAATGAGGATCTTGCTGCATCCTGGTCCGTTGACGAACACCAGCGGATCGCTGTCGTATTTGCTGACGACGTTTCGCTCGCCGTAGACAATGGCCAGGTCGGCGGAGCGAACGATTTCGTCGACTGCGCCATGATCGGTGGGCAGATATGCGACGTGTTCGGGCGGGAAGCCCGCCTGTCGCAATGCGTGGACCAGCCGGTGCGCGGTGAACGGCTCGCGGCGCGACGGGCGGACGGCCACCCGGTATCCCAGCGCGAGCGCCTGCGGCCAAACGGCGTGAACGCCAGGGCCGTTACCGGCGGCGTGCACGGCGAGCACTTCCCCGCGACGCGCCCATACCGCAGCACCGCCGCGGGTGCGTTCTTCACGCCAGTCTTGCGCCGCACCCGCCGGCTGTGCCGGCCGCACCGCGTCGAACGCGGACGCAACAGCGTCGACCACGCTGCGGGCTCCGGCGCGGGTCACCGAGATCGGCAGTCCGCAGACCCGGCTGGCGAGACCGACGTAGGCCTCAAAGTTCAGTCCGCCGATCACCGCGGTCGCGAAAGTGTGGGCGGCATCGGCGAGCGCGGCTTGGCGCTGTGGCGCGGGCAACGGCCGCGTTTTGCGTTGCCCGCTGATGGTACGGGAAACATACAACGGCGGTGCGATGCTGAGCTCGGCAACCGGTATACCGGAGGCGCAGGTGATGACCTCGCGGTTACGGGTTCGGTACGGGCCGTTCGGGCCGAGGGCATCGAGAGGCACTAAACTCTCTGTGCGGCTTGGATTGTGGTACATCGCTGACGCCATGGTCAGTAGACACCTTCGATGACGTGTTGGCCCTCGAATGTGGTCACGGGTCTCACCTCGCTGAGCGAGTCGCCAACTTGCCCGGCGGGCCCAGGCATCCGGATTGCGCTATCGCGTTCCAGATTGTTAGGGATAAACATGCCCTTGCTGATGTGATTCATCACCACCTGAGCGCGTTGTCCGTACGGAACCTCTTCGCCGGTGTCAGGATCGACTACCCAGAAAACGACGTACGGCGTGCGCGGATCGAACGTGAACGCCCCGTTATCGATGCGGGTGACCGCTTGTGAAAGAACCATAGTGCTGCCGAAAGCCATTGTGATCGCGGTGTTCTGGAAGATTTCGCGAAGCAAATCCAGCGTGTCGGCGTCCACGTGCGCGCCGCTGAGTAACAGGTAGCGGATTTTGTCGTTGACCAAATCCACTACGCGGTCATCGCGGGCAATCGCCTCAAGCAATGGCGGTGTGGTGTGCAGATTTGCGACATTCTGCGTTTGGAGCAGGAACACGGCCTGCTCGATGACGTGATCGACGTAGGCCGGCACTTCCGCGGCGGCATTGCGGGCGGCGATCTTCTTTACCCAGCGGGGGTCGAGGTCGATCGGGTAGAAAACCGAGCCGAGTCGCTCGGAGACCAAACGTGAAAAGTAACCGACACCGTGCGGCCCGCTGGGCATCAGACACAGGAAGCCCTGGCCGCCAAGAAAGCCACCCTTGGCGAAGTCTTCGGTTTGCCATTCGACAACTTGCGCAATCCAATCCGGCATTTGCACAGTCCGTTTCGGGGCTCCGGTGGTGCCACCGGATTCGAAAATCTGCGGCAGAGGTGGCGGTGACCCGTAGCCACGGGGAATGAGATCCTCGACCGGCACCCGTCGCAGTTCGTTCACGAGATTGGGAAACAAACGCAGATCGGCGAAAGTGTCGATGTCGGTCAATGGGTTGAAGTTCAGCGTCCGGGCAGTCCTCAGCCAGAAGGGAGAGCCGGTGTCGTTACCGAAGTGCCAAGCTATCGCGGCTCTTAGGTAGGCATCGGGGTTTTCAACTGGCACCGTTCTAGGGACATCCAATAGCGAAGAGTCAGCATTGCCCATGCTCTCGATCCTGTCGCATCCCCGACTGGCCAGGCAATCGTCCTTCGCCCAACTTTGTGCCAACATTTTTCGATGGCGCGGTTTCAGCGTGAAGCCAGTTCGGCAAAGTAGTCCTTGAGCGATCGAGGCTCACGGCCGAGGATTGCGCGCAAGGTTAATGCGTTGCCGCCCGGCAAACCGTGCCGATCGTAGTGAGCCATCATGCGCGTCATGCCATCGCGGAATGGCCCTTCAGGCAGTTGTGACGCGAACTGATTTAAGGGTATCTGCACTGTGGTGACCGGCCGTCCGAGAACCTCGCTGAGGATCGCGGCGGTGTCGTAGCTATCCAACATTCCGGGTGCGCACAGCTCGAATGTGCCGTAGCTGAGCTCGTTGCCGGTCATCGCGATGGCTGCGACCTCGGCGACGTCGCGGTAGTCCACCGAGCACATCTTGGCCGACAGGGAGTAAGGCTGAGACAACCGGTCGTGCTCAATGATGTCTTGCCAGGACCGCTCGAAATTCTGCATGAACCTGGCCGGCTGCAGCACCGTGAAATCGAGCTGTGAGCTGTACAGGGCCTCTTCGACCGGTAGCTTGGCGGCGGCGTGGTTCGTCATCGCCGAGATCGACGGATGAATGACGCCGGAAAAGACGAACTTTCGCACACCGGCTGCTCGAGCGGCATCGACGATCGCTACGCCCATCAGTGCCTCCCCGGCCGCGTGCGCCGGGCCGATATGAAAGACACCGTCCATTCCGGCTACCGCGTCCGGGAGGGTGGCCGGTTCGGTGAGATCAGCGATAACGACCTCGTCCGCGCCGTTATCGCGTGCCACCTGTGCCCGCTCCTCACTGCGAACCAAAGCACGCACCGCAACACCACGGCTTTTCAATTCCCGCAGTACCCGGTGAGCATGGCGTCCGGTAGCACCGACCATCAGGACCCGCATCAGCGTTCTCCAGTCTTAAGTGCCCGTTGATCAGCTTTTGCGGGCGTGGGTGACCCCGGCGGTGATCGCCTCGTTGAAGGCGGGGTAAATGTCGTCGAAGACTCCGTCGCGCTCGGCGAATCGGAACCGCTTGGCCCGTTCTACGACGATCTCGTCAGCCTGCGGCTGAGCCTGCAACAGGCTCATCGTCTCGCTGACGTACTCATCCAACGGCATTGCCTTTACGTCGAATCCGCGCTCGCCCTGCAGCGCGGTTTGCACCTGCGGCGGAATTACTTCGATCACCTGGATGGAGGTCTCGCGAAGTTGAAACCGCAGGGACTGAGTGTAGGAATGCATCGCCGCCTTGGTGGCGCAATACGTCGGTGTCAGCGCGCTGGGCATGAAGGCCAGACCGGACGTGACGTTGACGATCGCCGCGTGCGGCTGCCGCAGCAGCCCGGGCAGCAATGCGGCGGTAAGCCGGATCGGACCGAGCAGGTTGATCGCGACTGTCTCCTCGGCTGCGCCAAGGTCTCCGATAGTGAGGTCCTCGACGTGCTGTACGCCAGCATTGTTGATTACCACATTGAGCTCCAAATGGCGCTCGGCGATTTCTGCGGCGAATCGCTCGATGTCGAGGGGGTCACTCTGATCGAGCGTGAAGTACCCCATTCCCGGATTCGCGTCCGCCACAGCCTGTAGCGGCTCACGGCGTCGGCCTGCAATCACGACGTCGTTACCCAGCTGATGGAAAGATTCGGCCAGGCCGCGACCGATTCCGGTGCCGCCGCCGGTCACCAGGATTGTGTTGCCCGTCGTTTGCATGACGATCCCTCCTTCGCGGTTCGTGCGGGCCGGCATTACACGGGAAGCGTTGTACCCGTTTCTTGTTCGGCGAACCCAAACACCTTCGCGGCTAATTCGTAATCACACGCGACAGCGGATCGGCCGATCAATACGGGACCGCCTTTCAGGCCGAACCGGCCGTCGACGCCCACGTAGCTGCCGGGCGGAATCGGCTCGCTGATGCAGTAGAGCGTAGGCGCCGCTCCTTCGTCGATGTCGTTCCCGAAGACGTTTGCCAGTGCCCTGACCGCTCGATGTGCAGCCGCCATCAGTGGCTTGTCGGACAAGTGGGACAAATTCGAGGCGACCCAGCCTGGGTGGGTGAGTTGCGTGACGACTGGCGAGCGCGCCACCCGCAACCGGCGGTCCAGTTCGAGGCCCCACAGCATCACCGCAAGTTTCGAACGCGCGTACGCCCCCACCGCCGACCATCTGTGCGATCGCAAGTGCATGTCGTCGATCCGCAAGGTCGCCGATCTGTGAGCTTCAGATCCGACGTTGATGATCTGGGAGCGCACTCGCCCGAACAGCAGGTTGGTCAAGGCGAAGGGCCCCAAGAAGTTGGTGCCAATGGTCACCTCAAAGCCATCCGCGGTGTCGGCGCGGTTCTGGCTGAGGCCGCCGGCATTGTTGATCAAGATGTCGACGTCATCGTCGAGCAGTTCGGGGAACGCCCGAACCGACGACAGGTCGGCCAGGTCCAGTTTGGCAACCGAGGTGGAACCGCCAATCTCGGCAGCGCGCTGGGCACCCAAGTCGGTGTTGCGGACGGCCAGGATCACATGTGCGCCCGTGCGTGCGAGAGCACGTGCGGTCGCGAGGCCCACCCCGTTGGTCGCCCCGGTCACGACGACGCGCTTGCCAGTCAGGTTGCCGAGCCGGCTCGGCGACCACGCTGTCGTCACGCTCTGAGACTAACCTCGTCCGGATGACCGATGAGAACACCACGTTGCCTCCCGCGTTGCGCAGGACGCTAGAGCTGCTCGCCGATCCGCCGGCGAAGGCCGAAGTCACCAAGGGCTATCTCGATCTGCTGGGCGCGGGACCCATCGCGGACGCCGCTGCGGCGCAGAACACGGGCCGGGCCCAAACGTGGTTCACATTGCCGGTCGTGGCACTGCTCTACGACAACACCCAAGCCGTTTTACGCAAGCTCCTCCCCGCGTTTCGACCGCCAATCGAGTGGTTGAACATCCCGACCGGCGGCGTAGTTCTGGATGTCGGCTGCGGTCCCGCTAGCGTAACCGCGTTGTTGGCGCGGGCGACGGGCCCCGACGGGCTCGCCTTGGGTCTGGACTTCTCCGAGGCGATGCTGGCGCGCGC
>JAFAQO010000576.1 GCA_019246375.1 Mycobacterium sp.
TTTTCCGCGCCGGCATCCAAAGCGTCGAGCCCGGGCAGCTAGAAGCCGCGCGTGCGCTGGGTTTCAGCTACGCGTCGTCGATGCGGCTCGTGGTCGTGCCCCAGGGCATTCGCCGGGTGCTTCCAGCGCTGGTGAACCAGTTCATCGCGCTGCTCAAGGGGTCTGCGTTGGTGTACTTCCTCGGCTTGGTTGCCGGTCAGCGGGAGCTGTTCCAGGTCGGCCGGGATCTCAACGCGCAGACCGGCAGCCTGTCACCGATGGTGGCGGCCGGGTTGTTCTACTTGATGTTGACGATCCCGCTGACCCATCTGGTCAACTACATCGACACTCGACTTCGCCGAGGCCGTGCCTCGGCGGAGTCAAAAGAGGACTTAAGCCTGATGGCTTCAACCTCCGGCCAGGAGATGACATGACGGCCGCAGCCGAACGCCGCGAGCCGGTCTCGCTGGGGGCCAAAGGACTTCACCTGTCATTGGGTAAGTCGGCGGTGCTGCGCGGCGTCGATATCGACGTGCCGGCGGGCACCACGCTAGCGGTGATCGGGCCATCGGGTTCGGGTAAGTCGACGTTGCTGCGCACGCTGAACCGGTTGTACGAGCCGGACGGCGGCGATATCTTGCTGGATGGCCGGTCGGTGTTGGACGACAACCCCGACCGGTTACGCCAGCGGATCGGCATGGTGTTCCAGCATTTCAACCTGTTTCCGCACCGCAGTGTGCTGGACAACGTCATGTTGGGGCCGCGCAAGCTGAGGCGATTGTCCACCGAGGCGGCCCGCGAGCTGGCGCTGGCGCAGCTGGACCGGGTCGGCCTCAAACACAAGGCCAATGCCCGACCGGGCACGCTGTCGGGCGGGCAGCAGCAACGCGTCGCCATCGCCCGCGCGCTGGCGATGGCGCCGCAGGTGATGTTTTTCGACGAGGCGACGTCGGCGCTGGACCCCGAGATGGTCAAGGACATCTTGGCATTGATCGCCGATTTGGGCGCCGAGGGGATGACGATGGTCGTCGTCACCCATGAGATGGGCTTTGCCCGCTCGGCGTCGGACGCCGTCGCATTCGTGGATCACGGCAAGGTCGTGGAGTCCGGGCCACCGGACAAAATCTTTGATGCGGCGGAAACCGATCGGCTGCAGCGATTCTTGTCCCAGGTACTTTGACGCCGAAAAAGCAATTCTCGGTTTGCCCAGGCGCATCAGGTTAGACTGGCGAATTATGGCGGAGAGCGAAGCCGTTGCGCCGGAAGTGACGCAGCTGGCGGAGGGTTTACACCGCGCGCTGTCCAAACTGTTTGCGATTCTGCGCCGCGGTGATCCCAGTGGCGGCCCGGTGGCCGGCGAGCTTACGCTGGCGCAGCTATCCATCCTGGTCACGCTGCTTGATCGCGGTCCCATCAGGATGACCGACCTGGCCGCGCATGAACGGGTGCGGACTCCGACCACAACCGTAGCGATTCGCCGGCTTGAGAAGATCGGGCTGGTGAAACGGTCGCGCGACCCATCCGACCTGCGGGCGGTGCTGGTCGACATCACGCCACGGGGCCTGGCGGTTCATCGCGAGTCATTGGCCAACCGACATGCTGTGCTGGCGGCGATGCTGAGCCAGCTCAGCGAAGCCGACCTGGACACTTTGACCAAAGCGCTGGCGCCGTTGGAACGCCTGGCCACCGGGGAGCCGGCCAGCAACTCCGCCGATGCGCCTGAGCGTGAGCAGGCGTAAAGCTCTGGCCGTCAACGCTTTCGGTATTGCGTGGCCTGAGCCTGGGCGGTAGGTACCGCCCGCTACCGTATTACCCCGGCGGAATCTGCTTAAGCTGACTGGCATGCCGATTGCACTTATCACCGGCGCCAGCGGCGGTATCGGTGCGGCTATCGCCACCGCCCTGGCGCCGACGCACAGTCTGTTGTTGGCCGGGCGCCCCTCACCGCGGCTCGACGCGGTTGCGCAGCGGCTCAGGGCCACAATATTGCCGCTGGATCTGGGCGACACCGACGCAATCCATAGCGACGCCGAAAACCTCGACGAACTCGACGTGTTGGTGCATAACGCCGGGGTGTCAATCCCCGGGCACGTCGCCGAATCGGGCGTCGACGACTGGCGCGCCACGTTCGACGTCAATGTCTTTGGCGCGGTGGCTCTTACGCTCGAGCTGTTACCGGTGCTGCGGCGGGCACAGGGACATGTCGTGTTCGTCAACTCCGGGTCGGGACGCAAAGTCTCACCGGGCATGGCCTCCTACTCGGCCAGCAAGTTCGCGTTACGCG
>JAFAQO010000437.1 GCA_019246375.1 Mycobacterium sp.
ACGTGGTTGCCGATTCCGCCCGAGTGGGCGGCGCTGACCGTCGACAAGCAGCTCAACGACACCCACTCGACATTGTCGTTCTTCCGGCAGGCACTCGAATTACGGCGCAGCTGTGCCGAATTCGACGGCGGCGCCATCGAATGGCTCTCTGGACCGGCCGATACGCTGATCTTCAAGCGCTGCGCCGGTGGACTGATCTGCGCGCTCAACGCCGGCGCTCGACGCATCACCGTGCCGGACGGTGAGGTGATCCTGGCGAGCGCGCCGGTCGTCGACGGTACCTTGCCGCCGAACGCCGCAGCCTGGCTGGTGTGACTAGTCGGCGGTGCCCGATACACAAGCTGAACTGGTTAGCGCAGCACCAGCGCCGGGTCGCCACGGCGTCGATACACCGAGCCGAAGCGGGCGTCGATGCGCAGCCACGCGGGCAGGATCCGGACCCGCACAATCTCGCCGGTGTCGACAGCCTCGGGTGACTGCGGAAGGAAACCCATTGCAGTCAAGGCGAACACGCAGCGCATGGGGACGCCAACGCTGACATCACCGGAGCTCACGCGGACGACCTCCTGATCAAGGAGCGAGACGGGCGGTCCGTGCGAACTCCCGTGCTCCTTGGCGAGCTGCGCACCGCGCTGGGCGAGATCCAGCATCACCCGGGCCGGTACGTCGTCGACATGGGTGAAACCCGACTCCGGCGGCAGCGCACCCCGCCACGCGGAATCCATTGGGAAACCGGGTTCGACGTAGCCTGAGGTATCCATCGACGACAGCCCGCGCGCCAATTCGTCTGCACCGGCCGACAAGTCATCCGGCCGCATGGTCCCGACCACCACTCGACTGGCCAATACATCGAAGCCGGTGGCCACCCAGGCCACGAGTAACCCGCCGGGTCGAGCACGAAGCCGGATCACCGCGGCGTTATCCAGTCGCACCGCGCGGTCGACGAAGGTGGCCAGGTCTCTACGGTGGGCCGCCAGGGATTCCGGGCCCAGCCAGAGTCCCCGCTCAGCTAGCGCAGCCACCGCTGCAGGTACTCCCGATGATGTGGCGCGAGACGCACCAGCCGCTGCTCGTCGATGTGGACTGCGGCCAGTTGCGTCTCGGCGATTACGGAGGGCTTCGACTCGGGCGCTGCATTGACCGACCGCACCGCGTAACCGAGCGTAAAGTCCACCGCCCGCAATCGCTTTACCCAAATGGTCACTTGAAGAGGCGAATCGACCAGCCGCAGCTGACCCTTGTAGGTGACTCGGACATCGGCGATCAACAGACCGAGGGTGGTGATGTCGACGGCGAAGGCGTCCCGCAAAAACGGAACGCGGGCCTCTTCGAGGATCGTGACCATGGTCGCGTGGTTGATGTGCTGATACATGTCGATGTCCGACCAGCGCACCGGCACCGGGGCGACGAATCCGGCGTCTCCAATGCGCCGCTCCTCCTCATCGCTCCGTCCCCAGCTTCGCGGGGGCCCCGCTGCATCGTCGCTGGCGGTCACCCAGAAGATCCTCGTCCGCTCGTCCGCGTCATGCGGCGGATCTGTCGCGCCGCCACCGACAGTGCCGCCAGGTCCTTTTGGCCGCTCTCATAGATTTCGGTGAGTGTGCGGCGCGCCCGCTCGACCCGCGATGCGCTGGTGTGCTCCCATTCGGCGATCTTTTCTTCGCCGCTTTCGTCCGGCTCACCGACGGCGAGCACGTCGAAGCACAACGACCGCAGCGAAGCATAGACATCGTCGCGAATCGCCAAGCGCGCCAATGAATGCCACCGGTCGTCGCGGGGCAGCTGCGACACCGCGGTCAGCAGCCCGTCGGTGCCGAGACGATCCATCAACGCGAAGTAGGTGTCGGCGACCTCGGCGGTGTCGCGGTCTTCGATGTCGGCGATGTCGATGATGTCGAGCAGGCTGTACCGGTATAGACCGGCTGCGACCATGTAGGCCAAGTCTTCGGATGCCCCCTCGGCGACGAAGCCCGCGGCCTCCTGCTCGACGATGGCTTTGTCGTCACCGCGCAGCCACTCCGACATGCGCGGCGTCAACGCTCGCACCTTCTTCGCGAAACGGTTTATCTCGGCCCCGACGGCCAACGGCTGCGGACGGTAGTTGAGCAGCCACCGTCCGGCGCGGTCGATCAGCCGGCGGGTATCCAGCGTCATCTGGTCGGACACCGTGACCGGCACGTCCGCCGCACGGATCTGCCGCCACAGCTCGTGCACACCGAAAATGGCTTCGGTCGCAACGTATGTGCGTACCGCGTCCACCGGCTTGGCCCCAACGTCTTCGGTGATCCGGTAGCCGTACGTGATGCCGCTGGTATCAATCAAATCGTTGACGAGCATTGTGGTAACGATCTCCCGGCGCAGCTGGTGCGAGCGGATCTCCGCGCCGAACCGATCACGCACTGCGGACGGGAAGTATTGCGGCAGGCGGGCGGCGAACACCTCCTGATCGGGCAGGTCGGTGGCCAGCAGATCGTCTTTGAGCGCCAGCTTGACATGCGCCATCAACGTCGCCAGCTCGGGCGAGGTGAGGCCGATGCCTGCCTCGACGCGCCGGTGAATCTCCTTCTCTGAAGGCAGCGCCTCGAGTTCGCGGTTGATCCCCCGCTCGGCCACCAGGTACTTGATCTGCATCGCATGCACCGGCAGCAAGCTGGCGGCGTTGGCCCGACTGGTACCCATCAAGTCGTTCTGGTCGGCATTGTCGGCGAGCACCAACCGGCCGACCTCGTCGGTCATCGACATCAAAAGGTCTGTGCGGTCTTCGGACTTGACCTTGCCCGCGATGACGAGAGAGTCGATCAGGATTTTGATGTTGACCTCGTGGTCAGAGCAGTCCACACCGGCCGAGTTGTCCAACGCGTCGGTGTTGATCCGCCCACCGCACAAGTCGAACTCGACGCGCCCCAGCGACGTCACACCGAGGTTGCCGCCCTCTGCGATCACTTTGGCGCGCACTTGGTTTGCGTTCACCCGGACTGGATCGTTGGAGCGGTCGCCGACGTCGGCGTCGGACTGCATTTCGGCCTTGACGTAGGTGCCGATCCCGCCGTTGTACAGCAAATCCACCGGCGCTTTGAGAATCGCGCGCACCAGATTCGGCGGCGCCATCTCGGTGACGTCGTCGTCTATGCCGAGGGCGGCGCGAACCTCTGGGCTGATCGGGATCGCTTTGTGTTCGCGGCTGTACACTCCACCGCCCTCGCTGATGAGCGACTTGTCGTAGTCGTCCCAGCTGGAGCGGGGCTGCTTGAACAGCCGTTCCCGCTCCGCCCAGGAAGCCGCGGCATCGGGGTTGGGGTCGAGGAAAATATGGCGGTGGTCGAAGGCGGCCAGCAGCCGAATGTGCTTGCTCAACAACATGCCATTGCCGAACACGTCGCCGCTCATATCACCGATACCCACAACGGTGAAGTCCTCGCTCTGGGTGTCGACGCCCATCTCCCGGAAGTGTCGTTTGACGGCTTCCCAGGTGCCCTTGGCGGTGATGCCCATGGCCTTGTGGTCGTAGCCGACCGATCCGCCGGAAGCGAACGCGTCACCCAGCCAGAACCCGTAGGACTTGGCGACGTCGTTGGCGATGTCGGAGAACGTCGCGGTGCCTTTGTCGGCCGCCACCACCAGGTACGCGTCGTCGCCGTCGCGGCGCACTACCCCGGGCGGGGCGCTCACCTCACCGGTGGTGTGATCGACGTTGTCGGTGACGTCGAGCAGCCCCGAGATGAACAGCGTGTAGCAGGCGATGCCCTCGTTGCGGGCGGCCTCGCGGTCTGCGGCGGAATCGCCGCTGGCCAGCGGCGGCCGCTTGACGATGAACCCGCCCTTGGCGCCAACGGGCACGATCACGGCGTTCTTCACGGCTTGCGCCTTGACCAGGCCGAGGACCTCGGTGCGGAAATCTTCGCGGCGGTCCGACCAGCGCAAGCCGCCGCGGGCCACATGACCGAATCTCAGGTGTACGCCTTCTACCCGCGGCGAGTAGACGAAGATCTCGAACTTGGGTCGCGGTTCGGGAAGCTCGTCGATCAGCTGCGCGTTGAGCTTCAATGCCAACACGTCCTGGCTTCGGGCCGAATGACCATGAGTTACAAAGTAATTCGTCCTCAGTGTGGCCTGGATCAGCGAGGCGAATGCCCGTAGCACGCGGTCGGTGTCGAGGCTCACCAACGCATCGATGTCGGCGGTGACTGCGGCGGCGGCCGCCTGCGCGTCGCGGCTCTTCGGCGAATCGGACGGGCTGGGATCAAACAACGCCTCAAACAGTGC
>JAFAQO010000453.1 GCA_019246375.1 Mycobacterium sp.
CGATGGCGCACCGTACGTCACGCCGCTGGTACGAAAGCTGGCCAGCGAGAACGACATCGACCTCGCGTCGGTGAAGGGCAGCGGAGTAGGCGGCCGCATCCGCAAGCAGGATGTGCTCGCGGCGGCGGAAGCCAAGAAGGCCCCCGCACCACAGGAGCCGGCCGCCAAGGCGACGCCCGCACCTGCGGCGAAGGCGGCCGAACCGGCTGCCGCACTGGCACATCTGCGCGGCACCACCCAGAAGGCCAATCGCATCCGTCAGATCACCGCCAAGAAGACGCGCGAATCTCTGCAGGCCACAGCACAATTGACGCAGACACACGAGGTCGACATGACCAGGATCGTGGCGCTGCGGGCCAGGGCCAAGGCCGCCTTCGCCGAACGGGAAGGCGTCAACCTCACATTCCTGCCGTTCATCGCCCGCGCGGTGATCGATGCGCTCAAGATCCACCCCAACGTCAACGCCAGCTACAACGAGGAAACCAAGGAGATCACCTACTACGACGCCGAACACCTCGGGTTCGCCGTCGACACCGAGCAGGGCCTGCTCTCCCCCGTCATCCACAACGCCGGCGATCTGTCACTGGCCGGGCTGGCACGCGCGATCGCCGACATCGCCGCCCGCGCCCGGTCGGGTGACCTCAAGCCCGACGAGCTGTCCGGCGGCACCTTCACGATCACCAATATCGGCAGCCAAGGCGCACTGATCGACACCCCTATCCTCGTCCCGCCGCAGGCCGCGATGCTGGGCACCGGGGCCATCGTCAAACGGCCGCGAGTCGTGGTCGACGACAGTGGCAACGAGTCGATTGGCGTGCGCTCGATCTGTTATCTTCCGCTCACCTACGACCACCGGCTGATCGACGGCGCTGACGCCGGACGTTTCCTGACCACCATCAAGCATCGGCTCGAAGAAGCGGCGTTCGAGGCCGACTTAGGGCTATAAGAAGGGCTTGCGCGACTGTGGCCAAGACCGTCATCGCCATCGCGGGATCGTCGGGACTGATCGGCTCGGCTCTGGTGGGGGCGTTGCGCAGCGCCGAGCACCGGGTGCTGCGAATCGTGCGCCGGACGCCGGCGAATGCCACCGAATTGCACTGGAATCCCGACAGCGGCGAATTCGATGCCACCGCGCTGAGCGGTGTGGACGCGGTGGTCAACCTGTGTGGCATCAACATCGGCAAGCGACGTTGGTCGGGGGCGTTCAAACAAAACCTGCGCGATAGCCGCATCACGCCCACCGAAGTGCTGTCCGCCGCGGTCGCCGAAGCCGGCGTCGGTGTACTGATCAACGCCAGCGCCGTCGGCTACTACGGCAACACCAAGGACCACGCCGTCGACGAAACGGGCGCAGCCGGAGAGGGTTTCCTCGCCCAACTATGCCAGGATTGGGAAGCCGCAACCGCAGCCGCCAAGAACGCCGGCACTCGGGTCGTCCTGGCCCGCAGCGGCACGGTGCTGGCCCCCTCAGGCGGTGCCCTGAGCCGGCTGCGACCGCTGTTCTCGGTGTCCCTGGGCGCCCGGCTCGGTAACGGCCGCCAGTACATCTCGTGGATCAGCCTCGAGGACGAGGTGCGGGCCCTGCAGTTCGCGATTTCCCACCGTGGTTTATCCGGATCGGTGAACATGACTGGACCCGCGCCGGTCACCAACGCCGAATTCACCACGGCGCTGGGCCGCGCGGTCCACCGGCCCACTCCGCTGATGCTGCCCGGTTTCGCCTTGCGCGCCGTGTTCGGCGAGTTCGCCGACGAGGGGTTACTGTGCGGCCAGCGCGTTATCCCGGCCGCACTCGAACGCGCCGGTTTCCAGTTCCACCACAACACGATCGGTGAGGCGCTCGGCTACGCCACCGCCCGCCGCTCTGTCGCCTAGTCGCCGCGGCCTGCGTCGAGCGTCACGCCAGCGTGACGCCACGGCGGTCAGACTTGACACGAGTAACCTCGCCGCTGTGAGCTCCATCCGGTCGAGCGTTGCCCCAATCGACGTCCGTCAGTTGGGCAGCGTCGACTATCGCGCCGCCTGGCAGTTGCAGCGCGAGCTGGCCGACGCTCGGGTGGTCGGCGGCACCGACACGCTGCTACTGCTGCAACACCCGTCGGTCTATACCGCCGGACGACGCACACAGCCGCATGAGCGACCGATCGACGGGACGCCCGTCGTCGACACAGATCGCGGCGGCAAGATCACCTGGCACGGTCCCGGCCAACTCGTCGGCTATCCGATCATCGGGCTGACCGAACCGCTCGACGTGGTCAATTACGTTCGCCGCCTTGAAGAAGCGCTAATCAAGGTGTGTACCGACCTCGGTCTGGAAGTGGGCCGCGTCGACGGTCGGTCTGGGGTGTGGCTGCCGGCCGAGAGCGGCCGTCCCGCGCGCAAGGTCGCGGCCATCGGGGTGCGGGTCTCACGCGCAACGACGCTGCACGGCTTCGCGCTCAATTGCGATTGCGACCTGAGCGCGTTCGCGTCGATCGTCCCATGCGGCATCACCGATGCGACGGTGACGTCGCTGTCGACCGAACTCGGGCGCCGCGTCGGTGTCGATGACGTGCGGCCTGCCGTCGCAGACGCGGTGTGCGACGCCTTAGACGGCCGGCTGGCGCTTAGCTGGCACCCCAGCGCTGCCCGCGTAGCATCGGCACCGTGACCGTCGCTCCGGAAGGCCGCAAACTGCTGCGCCTGGAAGTGCGCAACGCCCAGACGCCGATCGAGCGCAAGCCGCCGTGGATTAAGACCAGGGCCCGCATGGGACCGGAGTACACCGAGCTCAAGAACCTGGTTCGGCGCGAGAGTCTGCACACGGTCTGCGAGGAAGCCGGCTGCCCCAACATCTACGAATGCTGGGAAGACCGCGAGGCCACCTTCCTCATCGGCGGCGAGCAGTGCACCCGCCGCTGCGACTTTTGCCAGATCGACACCGGCAAGCCGGCCGCACTCGACCGCGACGAGCCGCGACGGGTCGCCAAGAGCGTCCAGGCGATGGGTCTGCGGTATTCCACCGTCACCGGCGTCGCCCGCGACGACCTGCCCGACGGCGGAGCGTGGCTTTATGCCGAGACCGTGCGCGCGATCAAGCAACTCAACCCGTCGACCGGTGTCGAGTTGTTAATTCCGGACTTCAACGGCGAACCGGCCCTACTCCAGCAGGTTTTCCAATCGCGCCCGGAAGTGTTGGCGCACAACGTCGAAACCGTGCCCCGCATCTTCAAACGGATCCGGCCCGCTTTCTCCTACCGGCGCAGCCTCGACGTGCTGACCGCGGCGCGCGAATTCGGCCTGGTCACTAAGAGCAATCTCATCTTGGGGTTGGGGGAAACTCCCGACGAAGTCCGCACCGCGCTGGTTGACTTGCGTGACGCCGGCTGCGAGATCGTCACGATCACCCAATACCTGCGTCCATCGGTCCGGCACCACCCGGTGGAGCGCTGGGTCCGGCCCGAGGAGTTTGTCGAGTACGCCGGCTACGCCGAACAGGTGGGATTCGCCGGTGTGCTGGCGGGGCCGCTGGTGCGGTCGTCGTACCGGGCCGGACGGCTCTACGCGCAGACCATCAGCCGGCGCCGGCAGACCGCCACCATGGTGCCGCGCTGAGCGGCGTTTCCGTATCCTTGACGATTATGGCGAAATCCCGTAATGCCGCGGCGAACAAGGCTGCCAGGGCCGAGGCGAAGGCCGCCCGCAAGGCAGCCGCCAGGGAGCGACGCGGTCAGCTGTGGCAGGCGTTCAACATTCAGCGCAAAGAAGACAAACGCCTGCTGCCCTACATGATCATCGCCTTCCTGCTGATCGTCGGGGCGTCGGTGGCGGGCGGCGTGGCGGTCGGCGGGTTCGCGATGGTCACGATGATCCCGCTCGGCGTGGTGCTGGGCGCGCTGGTGGCGTTCATCATCTTCGGCCGCCGTGCGCAACGGTCGGTGTACCGCAAAGCCGAAGGGCAGGCCGGGGCAGCTGCCTGGGCGCTGGACAACCTGCGTGGCAAGTGGCGTGTCACCCCAGGTGTGGCCGCCACCGGCAATTTCGACGCCGTGCACCGGGTCATCGGCCGCCCCGGTGTCATCCTGGTCGCCGAGGGCTCGGGCACCCGGGTCAAGCCGCTGCTCGCCCAGGAAAAGAAACGCACCGCGCGACTGGTCGGTGATGTCCCGATCTACGACCTCGTCGTCGGTAACGGCGAAGGCGAGGTCCCGCTCGCCAAGCTGGAGCGTCACCTCACCCGGCTGCCGGCCAATATCAACGTCAAACAGATGGATTCGCTGGAGTCCCGGCTGGCCGCCCTGGGGTCACGGGCCGGCACAGCCGCGACGCCGAAAGGCCCAATGCCGACCGCCGGCAAGATGCGCGGTGTCCAGCGGACGGTGCGCAGACGCTAAAGCTCAGCGGCGCACGACAGCGGTCCGTGTCACCTGCTCATGCAAACCGCGGCCATCGACGTCCACGAATAGCGCGGGTACGACCAGCGCCAGCAGCAGTCC
>JAFAQO010000650.1 GCA_019246375.1 Mycobacterium sp.
GTGCACCGCAAGCAGGCCTCGGTCTACGACATCGCCACTCTGCTGCCGCACTATGCCGGCAGGCTAGTCGCGACGGAAGTCAGCGTGCTCGAGCAGCTGACCAGCTCGACGCGGCAGCCCTATGCCGTGGTGCTCGGCGGTTCAAAGGTGTCCGACAAGCTGGGCGTCATCGAGAAGCTCGCCACCAAGGCGGACAGCATTGTGATCGGCGGCGGCATGTGCTTCACATTTCTTGCCGCATGCGGTCTTTCAGTGGGCACGTCGCTGCTGCAGATCGAGATGGTCGACACCTGTCACCGGCTGCTCGACACTTACGCCGATGTGCTGCGCCTACCGGTGGACATCGTCGTGGCCGAGAAGTTTGCCCCCGATTCGCCATCCGAAATCGTTGCCGCCGATAAGATCCCGGATGGCAAGATGGGATTGGACATCGGGCCCGGGTCGGTGACCCGCTTCACCACGCTGCTGTCCAACGCCAGAACCATCTTCTGGAATGGCCCGATGGGCGTCTTCGAGTTCCCGGCATTCGCCTCCGGCACCAAGGGCGTCGCCGAGGCGATTGCCGCGGCAACCCACAAGGGTGCATTCAGCGTCGTCGGTGGCGGCGACTCAGCGGCCGCGGTGCGCGCGCTGGGCCTATCCGAAAACGGCTTCTCGCATATCTCTACCGGTGGCGGGGCATCGCTTGAATACCTTGAGGGCAAAGTCCTGCCCGGCCTGGAAGTACTGAGCTGAGTACGAAGGATCCTGATGAGCCGCAAGCCGCTGATCGCCGGTAACTGGAAGATGAACCTCAACCACTTTGAAGCGATCGCACTGGTGCAAAAGGTCGCGTTCTCGCTGCCGGACAAGTACTACGACAAGGTTGACGTCACCGTCATCCCGCCGTTCACCGACCTACGCAGCGTGCAGACACTGGTCGACGGCGACAAGCTGCGGCTCACCTACGGCGGCCAGGACCTGTCGGAACACGATTCCGGCGCCTACACCGGTGACATCAGCGGGGCCTTCCTGGCCAAGCTCGGGTGCAGCTACGTCATCGTCGGCCACTCCGAGCGGCGCACCCACCACGGCGAGGACGACGCGCTGGTGGCCGCCAAGGCCGCGGCCGCACTCACCCACGGGCTGACCCCGATCGTGTGCATCGGCGAGCACCTGGACGTACGGGAAGCCGGCGACCATGTGGCCCACAACGTCGAGCAGTTGCGCGGGTCGCTCGCCGGGCTGTCGGCCGCGCAGATCGGCACGGTCGTGATCGCCTACGAGCCGGTCTGGGCGATCGGCACCGGGCGGGTGGCCGGTGCGGCCGACGCTCAGGAAGTATGCGCAGCGATCCGTAAGGAGCTGCGCACGCTGGCATCACCGCAGATCGCCGAGACCGTTCGGGTGCTCTACGGCGGCTCGGTGAACGCGAAAAACATCGGCGACATCATCGCCCAGGACGACATCGACGGTGCCCTGGTCGGCGGAGCGTCGCTGGACGGGGAGCAGTTCGCAACGCTCTGCGCCATCGCCGCGGGTGGGCCGCTGCCGTAGGCGAGGGCCGATGCGCAGCGCCGATTGCAGGCTCGCCGCCGCTGCCGGGTAGTCTGTCGCCCATGGAGTTGACCCTGCAGATCATCCTGGTCGTCACCAGCGTGCTGGTGGTGCTCCTCGTGCTGCTACACCGCGCCAAGGGGGGCGGTCTGTCGACCCTGTTCGGTGGGGGCGTGCAGTCCAGCCTTTCCGGGTCGACGGTGGTCGAGAAAAACCTCGACCGGTTGACGCTGTTCGTCACCGGCATCTGGCTGGTATCCATCATCGGTATGGCCTTGCTGATCAAATACCGCTGACCTGATCTGTACGCCGCGCGCCCCGGCTGCTGCGCACCGATACTGGACTCGTGGCTGAGCTGTCCGATATCGGGCTGGAACCGATCGGTGCGGTCCGCCGCACCCGGATCGGCCGCGAGGCGACCGAACCGATGCGCGAGGACATCCGGTTGCTGGGCGCAATCCTCGGCGACACCGTGCGCGAGCAGAACGGCGACGAGGTGTTCGGGTTGGTCGAGCGTGCCCGGGTGGAGTCTTTCCGGGTACGGCGTTCGGAGATCGACCGCGCCCAGATGGTCCGCATGTTCACCGGTATCGACATCCGGCAAGCAATCCCCGTCATCCGGGCGTTCAGTCATTTCGCGCTGCTGGCCAACGTCGCCGAAGACATCCACCGGGAGCGGCGGCGAGCCATCCACGTCGCTGCCGGTGAGCCGCCGCAGGACAGCAGCCTGGCCGCGACCTATCGCAAACTCGACGCCGCCGACTTGGACTCGGCCACGGTTGCCGACGCGCTGACCGACGCCCTGGTGTCGCCGGTGATTACCGCGCACCCGACTGAGACCCGCCGCCGCACGGTTTTCGCCACGCAGCACCGGATCACCGAGTTGATGCGGCTGCGGGCCGAGGGCCACACCGAGACCGACGATGGCCGGGACATCGAACTCGAACTGCGCCGCCAGGTCCTGATGCTGTGGCAGACGGCGCTGATCCGCCTGTCGCGCCTGCAGATCACCAACGAGATCGAGGTCGGGCTTCGCTACTACCCAGCCGCGTTCTTCGAAGTGATCCCGAAGGTCAACGCCGAAGTGCGCGAGGCGCTACGTACCCGCTGGCCCGACGTGGACCTGCTGGCCGAGCCGCTCCTGCAGCCCGGTTCGTGGATCGGGGGCGATCGCGACGGAAACCCGAACGTGACCGCCGAGGTGGTCCGGTTGGCCACCGCCAGCGCAGCGTACACCGCGCTGGCGCACTACTTCGCCGAGCTGACGTCGCTGGAACAGGAGCTGTCGATGTCGGCGCGGCTGGTCAGCGTCACCGATGAGCTCACTGCTTTGGCCGACGCCTGCCACGAGGCTGCCCGTGCCGACGAGCCCTACCGCCGGGCGCTGCGGGTGATCCGCGCCCGACTCACTGCCACCGCGGCCGAGATCCTGGACCGTCAGCCGCAGCAGCAGCTTGACCTCGGGTTGGCGCGCTATGCGACGCCGGCTGAGCTGCGGGCCGATCTCGACATCGTTGATGACTCGCTGCGCGCGCACGGCAGCGCGCTGTTGGCCGACGACCGGTTGGCTCACCTGCGTGAAGCCGTCCACGTCTTCGGTTTCCACCTCTCGGGTCTGGATATGCGGCAGAACTCCGACGTGCACGAGGAAGTGGTCGGTGAGCTGCTGGCCTGGGCAGGAGTGCATCTGGACTACACGTCGCTGCCCGAAGACGAGCGGGTCAGCGTGCTGGTCGGCGAGCTGAGCACCCGGCGGCCCCTGCTCGGCGAGCGCGCCGATATCTCGGAGTTGGCCCGCGGCGAGCTCGACGTCATCGCGGCCGCCGCCCACGCGGTCAAGACCTACGGTCCCCGGGCGGTGCCTAACTACGTCATCTCGATGTGCCGGTCGGTGTCGGACATGCTGGAAGCGGCGATCCTGCTGAAGGAGACCGGGCTACTGGACGCCTCGAGACCCCAGCCCTACTGCCCCGTGGGCATCGTGCCGCTGTTCGAGACGATCGACGATCTGCGCAGCGGCGCGTCAATCCTGGAAGCGGTGCTCGACCTGCCGCTGTATCGGGCGATCGTGAGCGCCCGCGGCGACAGCCAGGAGGTGATGCTCGGCTACTCGGACTCCAACAAGGACGGCGGATATCTGGCCGCCAACTGGGCGCTGTACCGGGCCGAACTCGATCTCGTGGAATCGGCCCGCAAAACCGGAATCCGGTTGCGGCTCTTCCATGGTCGCGGCGGCACGGTAGGCCGCGGCGGCGGTCCCAGCTACGAGGCGATCCTGGCGCAGCCGCCGGGGGCGGTGAACGGCTCGCTGCGCTTGAC
>JAFAQO010000680.1 GCA_019246375.1 Mycobacterium sp.
AGTGTCGCGGCGATAGGCGGCGTTGCAGAAAAACGTCAGCTCCGGTCCCCACGCCATCCACATGGAGAACCGCGAAGACAGCAGGATGTCTACCGCGGTCTGCAAGCTCTGCGGCCATCCGGCCGGCGACCCGAGCGGCGTTGTCGCCCAGTCCACTTGCGCGAGATCACGAGCGAGTTCGGCGTCAGCGCCGAAAATCGCAGCCTCAGCCGCGGTCACCGGCCCGCGCTGAGCGTCCCGAGCACCCACCCGACATCCCTCCCGTCAAGGCCGATCACGCTCCAAGCGCCGTCATCTCGCGCAGGACCCCCGATGACGACCAACGAAGCGGCCGCCGATACCGGAGCGCTGCTCGGCCATGCCACTTTCGGACCCTACCGCAGGCTGATCAGGCCCTACTTGGCCGACCGATTGCGCAGTGCATTCATCAATCCCCGCACCGCATGCTCGGCCACCGACAACGGTGACACAACTGTCTCGCCCATGCTCACGATGTCGTCGATCCGGTCGACGATCGCCTCCACCGGTTGGACCAGCGTGATCAGCCGCTGGGCGAGGTCGTCCAGGCTGGCGAGGGTGCCATCTAGGTGGTCAAGGCCGCCTTCCATGCGTTCCACTGTGCTGTTCAATCGCGACAGCGAACTGTTCAGCTCGTTGATGGTGTCGTTCAGCCCGGATAACACGTCTTCGACTTGGCCAACCGTGATATCGGCGTTCAACGCTGCCTGTGCGAGCGTCTTGATCCGCTTCCGCTCCTGGCCCGGGCCACCGGTTCTGTCTGCCATGACGGCCATTATCGCCTCCGGTCCCGATGCGGGCCGCACGGCGGCCAGCAGACGAGCCGGACAAGGTGATTTTGCCGGGCAACTGCTGGAAGCGATGTTGCATCTGATCGGATATGCAGCAAAGGCAATGCGAGATGCACTGGCGATGCCATGTGCTGACGGTGGACGCAGTCGAACCGGACGTCACTCGCGGAGTCGATGATTATGCGGCCGGCTATGCCGATGGGCGGGCTGACCGGAAAGGCTAGATCGTCGGCTTTTCCCTCGCTCCGAAAACAGGCGACGGGGTCGTGGTTTGGGCGAATCACGACCACCGCCTATGTTTCGCGGCGAACAAGCTACAGCTTGGCCGCGGCTTCGTTGTCGAGCAGCCAGACCGTTTGCTCCCGCCCGACCGCGCCCGCCGCCGGCACCGCCACCGGGTCGGCGCCGCCGACCGCCGCGGCTACCACGTCGGCCTTGGCTGACCCGGAAACCATCAGCCACACCTCACGAGACCGCTGAATGGCAGGCAGCGTCAAGGTGATTCGTCGCGGCGGGGGTTTGGGTGAGTCTTCGACTCCGACCACCAGGCGGTTTTTCTCGCGCACCGCCGGAGTGCCCGGGAACAGCGAGTTAACATGGCCCTCGGGTCCTACACCCAGCAGATGGACATCGAAAGCCGGTGCGGCCTCGCCTGGTTCGGCGTTAGCCGCCAGGAGTTGCTCGTAGGCCAGCGCTGCAGCGGCCAGGTCGCTGTCGAATTCACCATCGCTGGCAGGCATCGGATGCACATTGCGCGCCGGGATATCAACGTGGTCGAGCAGGGCTTCTCGCGCCTGCTTGTCATTGCGCTCGTCGTCGTCTTCGGGGACGTAGCGCTCGTCACCCCAGAACACGTGTACTTTCGACCAGTCGATCCGCTGCTGGTGCTTGCCGAGCTGGCGGAGGATCCCGATGCCGTTACCGCCGCCCGTCAACACGATCAGCGCCCGGTCTCTGGCCGCCACTGCCGCGCCGATGGCGCCGATCAGTCGTTCGCTTGCCGTCGCGGCGAGCGCGTCGCTGTCGGGAAATGTCTCGATGACGGTGCTCATATGCGCCGCTCCTCCTCATCGCTGCGCTCTGCATCGTCGCCGGCGCGGCTCACATGAACTCCACCCGGTTGATGCCTTCAAGCGCTGAAAGGTAGATGACGTCGGGGTCCAGCCGCCGCAGATCCTCGGCGAGACACTCACGAGTTTCCCTGCGGGCTAATGGAAGAAGAGCGTCAGGCCGGGCGGTGCGGCTCAGCGTCGCCGTCACACCCTCCTGCGGGCGGCTCAGCGTCACCGTTTCGCTCTTGCGTACCAGCTCGACTTTGAGATCCCCGACCGCGCGCCGCACCGGCCCGTCGATCCGGCTCGCCAGCCAGCCCGCCAGCACGTCCAGCGCGGGCTCGGTCCTCAGGCCGGATACCAGCGCCGACGCGATCGGTTCGTACGGGGGTTGGTCGAGCGCCGAGGTGAGCAGCGCCCGCCAATAGGTGATGCGACTCCAGGCCAGGTCGGTGTCGCCCGGAGTGTATCCGGGCAGCCTGCTCTTGATCGCCGACAGCGGGTCGACACCGTTGGTGGCATCGGTGATGCGCCGGATCGCCAACTGGCCCAACGGGTCTGCGGCCGGCACCGCCGGGGCGATATCGGGCCACCACGCCACCACCGGGATATCGGGCAAGAGGAAGGGCACGACGACACTGCTGGCGTGTCCCGCCAGGGGACCGGACAGCCGCAGCACGACGACTTCGCCGGCACCGCTATCTCCGCCCACCCGCAGCTGGGCGTCCAGCCGCGGATCGGCGGCGTCCGGGTCGTCGCTCATCACCACGATCACCCGGCTGGGATGCTCGTGGCTGGCGCAGTTGGCAGCCTCGATGGACTCCTCGACCACGGCGTCGGTGTCCGGCGCGATGACCAGCGTCAGTACGCGACCGAGCGTTATCGCGCCGACCTTTTCCCGGAGTTCGTCGAGCTCCTTGTTGATTGCGGTGGTGCTGGTATCGGGCAGGTCGACGATCATCAGCGCCGCTCCTCAGCATCGCTGCGCTCTGCAGCGTCGCCGGCGGTCATGGCCGCCGCCATTCCCGGCCGGTCCTGCGCAGCATTTCGAACGACGACGCCGGACCCCAGGTGCCGGCCTCATACGGTTCCGGCTTCCCGTGCGCAGCCCAATTGTCGAGCACCGGATCCAATATCTCCCAAGCCAATTCGACCTCGGCATTGACCGGAAACAGCGACGGTTCACCGAGCAGCACATCGAGGATCAGCCGCTCGTATGCTTCTGGTGAATCTTCGGCGAACGCGGAGCCGTAGGAGAAGTCCATGTTGACGTCCCGGACTTCCATGGCACTGCCCGGCACTTTCGACCCGAACCTCAGTGTGACGCCTTCGTCGGGCTGCACTCGGATCACCAGGGCGTTGGCGCCCAGCTCATCGGTCATGGTGGCGTCGAACGGCAGATGCGGGGCGCGTTTGAAGACCAGAGCGATCTCAGTTACCCTGCGGCCCAACCGTTTTCCGGTTCGCAGGTAAAACGGCACACCAGCCCAGCGGCGGGTATCGACCTCCAGCGTGATAGCAGCGAATGTCTCGGTGGGGGAGTCCTTGGAAAAGCCCTCTTCGTCGAGCAGCCCGACAACCTTCTGTCCACCCTGCCAACCGGCGGTGTACTGGCCGCGGCAGGTGGTCTCGTCGAGTGGCTCGGCGAGTTGCGTCGCCGAGAGCACCTTGATCTTCTCCGCCTGCAACTCCGACGGCTGAAAGCTCACCGGCTCTTCCATGGCCGTGAGCGCCAGCAGCTGCATGAGGTGGTTCTGAATCACGTCACGGGCAGCGCCGATGCCGTCGTAGTAGCCGGCCCGCCCGCCGAGCCCGATGTCTTCGGCCATGGTGATCTGCACGTGGTCGACATAGTGTGCGTTCCAGATCGGGTCGAACAACTGGTTGGCGAACCGCAGCGCCAAGATGTTCTGGACCGTCTCTTTACCCAGGTAGTGATCGATCCGGAAAACCGACTCCTCCGGGAAGACGCGGTTGACCACGTGGTTGAGTTCGCGTGCGCTGTCCAGGTCGTGGCCGAACGGTTTCTCGATGACCACTCTGCTCCAGCGGTCGTCCTGAGGGCGGGCCAGCCCGGACTCGCACAGCTGTTGGCAAACGACTGGGAAGGACTTGGGCGGGATCGCCAGGTAGAAGGCGTGGTTGCCGCCGGTGCCGCGCTCGGCGTCGAGCTTGTCCAGGCACTCCGCGAGCCGGGCGAATGCCGCGTCGTCATCGAAACTGCCCGGCACAAACCGGAATCCGTCAGCCAGCCGATCCCATATCGCCTGCCGAAACGGGGTGCGCGCATGCTCTTTTACTGCCTCGTATACCACCTGAGCGAAATCCTCATGCGCCCAATCCCGGCGGGCGAATCCGACCAAACCGAACGTCGGCGGCAGCAGGCCACGGTTGGCCAGGTCGTAAATGGCCGGCATCACCTTCCTGTGAGCCAGGTCGCCGGTAACACCGAAGATCACCATGCCGCACGGGCCGGCGATTCGCGGCAGCCGCTTATCCCGCTTGTCCCGCAACGGGTTCTGCCACTGCCCGGCGCCGGCCGCTCTGGCGGTCCGGGTGCCGGCAGGGCTCACGTGCGCCGCTCCTCGATCCCGGCGGTGCCGGAATCTTCGTCGCCGACGGGGGTCACGTGCGCCGCTCCTCGATCCCGGCGGTGCCGGAATCTACGTCGCCGACGCGGGTCACGTGCGCCGCTCCTCGATCCCGGCGGTGCCGGAATCTTCGTCGCCGACGCGTCATTTGGCGGCGGAGTCGAGCTGAGACTGCGTCTCCTTGAGCAGCTCGCTCCAGGAATCTTCGAACTTCTCCACGCCTTCGTTCTCCAGCACGATGAACACGTCGGGCAGGTCCATGCCGAGTGCGTCGAGCTTGTCGAACACCTCCTGGGCTTCACCGGCTCTGCCGCTGACCATGTCACCGCTGATCACACCGTGGTCGGCGACGGCGTCAATGGTCTTCTCCGGCATGGTGTTCACGGTGTTCGGGGCCACCAGCTCGGTGACGTACAGGGTGTCTGAGTATTCCTCGTTCTTGACACCGGTCGACGCCCACAGTGGTCGCTGCACCCGGGCACCGTCGGCTTTGAGCTCTTCGTAGCGATCGCCGCCGACGAAGACTTCCTGATATGCGGCATATGCCAGTCGGGCGTTAGCCACTGCCGCCTTGCCCCGCAATGCCAGCGCTTCCTCGGAGCCGATCTTCTCG
>JAFAQO010000701.1 GCA_019246375.1 Mycobacterium sp.
TCTTCTCGGTGTCGTCGATCTCCACCAGCTGCCCCGGCTTGCCCACCCCGGACAGGTTGAAGAACGCGGTGCGCTCGCTGACCCGGGCCGCCTGCTGCATGTTGTGGGTGACGATCACGATGGTGTAGTCCTGCTTCAATTCTGCGATCAGATCCTCGATGGCCATCGTCGAGATGGGGTCCAGCGCGGAGCAGGGTTCGTCCATAAGCAGTACATCGGGTTGCACCGCGATGGCCCGCGCAATGCATAACCGTTGCTGCTGGCCTCCGGATAACCCGCCGCCCGGCTTGTTCAACCGTTCCTTGACCTCGTCCCACAAGTTCGCTCCCCGCAATGAGTATTCGGCGGTGTCGTCGAGCACCTTCCGATTGCGCACGCCCTGCAGCTTCAGGCCGGCAACCACATTGTCGCGAATCGACATGGTGGGGAATGGATTTGGCCGCTGGAATACCATCCCAATGGCTCGACGCACGCCAACCGGATCGATGCCGGAGGCGTAGATGTCGTCGTCGTCGAGCATGACTTTGCCCTCGACCCGGGCGCCGGGAATGACCTCGTGCATCCGGTTGAGCGTGCGCAGCACCGTCGTCTTGCCGCAGCCCGAGGGGCCGATGAACGCAGTCACGCTGCGCGGCAGCACCGACAGCGACACGCCGGCGACGGCCTGAAACGACCCGTAATAGATATTGACGTCCTTGAGGTCCAACCGCTTGGCCACTAAATCTCCTGACTAAAACGCTTTGGGTACAAACACTTTGGCTAACAACCGAGCCCCGGCATTGATAATGGCGATCAGCATGATCAGAGTCAGCGCGGCGCCCCACAGCCGGTCGGTGGGAATCGGGTAGGCACCCGCGCCGGCCGATGTCTGGTCGTACATCATGCTCGGCAGCGAGGCCATGAACCCATTGAACATGTTGAAGTTCATCGCCTCCGAGTAACCCACCAGGACCAGCAACGGGGCTGTTTCACCCATCACCCTGGCTAAAGCCAGCAGGATCCCGGTGATGATGCCGGACAACCCGATTGGAAGCACAATCCGGACAATGGTTTTCCACTTCGGTATGCCCAGCGCATAAGCGGCCTCGCGCAGATCCATCGGGACGATCCGAAGCATCTCCTCAGTCGCCCGCACGATCACCGGAATCATCAACAGCACCAACGCCAGCGAAACCGCGAAGCCCGAACGGGGCAGACCCAGCGTGCTCACCCACAGCGTGTAGATGAACAATGCCACCACGATCGAGGGCACTCCGGTGAGGATGTCCACCATGAACGTAGTCCGCTTGGCCATTGGAGTGCCGTCGCCGTATTCGACCAGGTAAATCGCAACGAGGATGCCGATCGGGATGGCGATCACCGCAGACACCACTCCCTGCAGCACCGTGCCTACGATCGCGTGGTAGGCGCCGCCGCCGGAAACGAATGCAGTCAAATCCGCCTGGGAATGTGTCCACCACACGCTGGAGGTTACCGCCCGAAATCCCTGGGCCACCACCGAGTACAGCACCCACACCAACGGCACCAAAACGATCACGATGGACGAGGTCACGAGCACGGTCGCGACCTTGTTGGAGAGCCGGCGACGCAGGCTGGCCCCCGATAATGCCCGTGGCTTGACGGGGCGGTCCAGGATCGACGTCATCGGTTCACTTTCTGGCGACGACAGTGCGCGCGAGCGCATTGACCACGAGCGTGAGCAGGAAGAGCACCAGCCCGGCAGCGCAATAGGCACCAGCTTTGTACGGGTTGCCGAATTCCAAAGTGGTGGCCGCGATCTTGGTGGCGAACGTGTAACCGCCGTCGAATAACGACCAGCCGAACGCCTCCTGGGTGCCGCGCAAAATGATCAGCAGCGCGAGCGTCTCGCCCAGGGCGCGACCCAGCCCCAGCATCGCGCCGCTGATGTACCCCGAGCGTCCGAACGGCAGCACGGTTGTTTTGACGGCTTCCCATTGGGTGGCCCCAAGCGCTATCGCAGCCTCGATCTGGTCGTGCGGTGTTTGGACGAACACCTCGCGGGTGACCGCGGTGATGACCGGCAGGATCATCACCGCCAGCACGATGCCGCCGGTGAAGACGGTGCCGCCGCCGGCCACCGACGCATTACCAGTGGCAAATAAGAAGAACCAGCCTAAGTGGTCGTTGAGCCAGGTTGCGATGCCTCGCAGCCGCGGAGCCAGAACGTACAAGCCCCAGACGCCGTAAATGATCGACGGCACGGCGGCCAGCAGGTCGACCATATAGGCGAGCGGCGCTGCGACCCGCCGTGACACGTACTGGGTGAGGAAGATTGCGATGCCCAGCCCAGTCGGCATCGCGAGGATCAGCGCAAACAGCGATACGAATACCGTCACCTGGAGAAGACCGAAGATGCCAAAGTGCATCGCCGACGTGTCGGTGGTTACCCAGTTGCCGCCATAGCTGAAGAAATTCTCTTTGTTGCGTGCCAGCGCGGGTATCGCCCGCCACAGCAGGAATACGCCGATCGCGGCGATCAAGACGACGACCAGGACACCGGAACCCTCGGACAGCGCGCGAAGTATCCGGTCCCCCATGGGAGGTTTCCGGTTCCCCCAGGGGCGAGTCGGCGCCAGTACTGGCGCGCGAAAAGGCGCAGCGACGACTTCACCCGAACCCGCATCGGGTCGATTTGGCGTCGTCACGGTGATCCCATCGGTTTCGTCGCTGTCGGTTCCACGTTCATTTTGTCCGCGGACACCGTCGACCACGGATCAATCATTTATCGGATCGCACTGATTGCCGTCAGCAGCCGCTCCTTGAACTTGTCGGGCAGCGGAATGTAGCCGGCTTGTGCAAGCCCGGCCTGACCGTTGTTGGCCGCCGCCGTCAGAAATGAGACAACCGCGGCGGAGGTGCCACGGTCGTAGCCCTTCGAGCACACTATTTCGTACGTCGCCAGCACCAACGGGTAGACACCGGGCGCGTTGGTGGCGTACATCGCGTCCAGATCCAGCACCAGGTCATTGCCCTTCCCGGCGAACGTCGCGTTGTCGATGGCCTTACGGGCGGTGGCCTCGGTGAGAGGCACGGCCCCGCTGCCGGAGTCGATGCGGGCATACGGCACGCCGGCCTCATCAGCGAAACCCTTCTCGACATAGCCGATAGCGCCGGGCGTAGACCGCACGGCTTGCACGACACCAGCCGACTTCTGCGCGCCCTCGCCGACACCGCCCTGAAATTCGGTGCCGACGCCCTTGGCCCAGCTCTGCGGAGCGGCCGCGGTTAAATACCGCTGGAAATTGTCGGTCGTCCCCGACGAGTCTGACCGATAGATGGGCGTGATCTTGCTGCCGGGCAGCGGAACACCCGGGTTGAGGGCTGCTATTGCCGGGTCGTTCCACCTCGTGATTACACCGCTGAAGATCTTGGCCAGCATGTCACCATTCACAATGAGCGAATCGACGCCCTGCAGGTGGTAGGCCAAAGCGATCGGTCCGAACACCAGCGGCAGGTGCCACGGCGGATTTCCTCCGCAGCGCTGCACCGCAGGGTCGATCTGTCGGGCCGCCAGCGGCGTATCCGCACCTGCGAAATCGACATGGCCGTCCACGAACTGCTGGCGGCCGGCGCCTGAGCCGGTCGGGTTGTACGACACCCTCTTGCCAGGACACAGCCGCCCCCACGCTTGGTTGAACAACGCCATCGCGTTCTGCTGAGCGGTCGAGCCCTCCGCGGTCAGTTCATTTTCACCGCCACAGTTCACTCGGCCGGTTCCGGATCCGGATGGCAGCGACGCGCCGCTGATGTTGTTGTCGCTGCCGCATCCGGCCAGCGCCAGGCCAGCAAGCGTTGCCGCGGCGAAAGCCCTGCAAACCCTGTCGACCCTCACCCGATCTCGCTTCCCCGGCCTCCTCCAAGTTGCTGGATCACCCCGGAAACTATGCGCCAGCGATGGCCACTATCCGCATCGTCGGTGAACGCCGGGTGAACAGCT
>JAFAQO010000702.1 GCA_019246375.1 Mycobacterium sp.
GCGACTGGGACTGATTCCGACGGTGGCGCCCTACGTACTGCCGACGGTGCTGGCCGGGCTGGCGCATCGGCTGCCCGCACTGGCCTTGCGGGTGATCGAGGATCAAACCGAACGGCTGCTGGCCGGACTGCGGGAAGGAGCGTTGGACGCGGCGCTGATCGCGTTGCCCGCCGAGGTCAGCGGAGTCACCGAAGTCCCCATCTACGACGAGGATTTCGTCCTCGCCCTACCGCCCGGGCACCCGCTGTCGGGCAAGCGACGAGTGCCGCCCACCGCGCTGGCGCAGCTGCCTCTACTGCTGCTCGACGAGGGCCATTGCCTGCGCGACCAGGCGCTCGATGTTTGCCATAAGGCCGGTGTCAGGGCCGACCTGGCCAATACTCGCGCGGCGTCGCTGGCGACGGCGGTGCAGTGCGTGACCGGCGGCCTGGGCGTGACGCTGATCCCGCAGAGTGCGGTGCCGGTGGAGGCGGCACGTAGCCGGCTGGGCCTTGCGCAGTTCGCGTCGCCCCGTCCGGGCCGACGGATCGGGCTGGTATTTCGCTCCTCGAGCGGTCGCGACGGGCCCTACCGCCAGCTTGCCGGAATCATCGGTGAGCTGGTCAGCAGCGAGCAGGACGTACGGCTGGCCAGGTAAGGGCGAAAGCCCGAGGTTGCCGCGGCGCGCCGGCCGGATCCCCGACCCCGCCATGCGAGCTAGCAGGAACGTGTTCTAGTTTCAGGCATGCTGGACTTCACCCTGGATAACTTCAGTGCCGAAGACGTCGAACGACTGCGGGCGATCTACGAACCGCTGGCCCGGTCAGTTCGGCAGCTGATCGACGCGACGATCAGAACCGAAGTGGACAGCGAGACGGTCGCGTTGGCGAAGAGCGAAATAGATTCGGCTACAGCGCGATTGCAGAGCAAGCAAATCGACGGTACCTTCGGTGTCCATTACCTGACCAGCGGTGAACGGATGGCGTGGGGAAACGCCGTCATCGGAATTCGCAATCCGATCGCACCACCGATCGTGGTCAATCACGACGATTCGGGCACAGTGTGGTGCGATGTGCACCTTGGTGCCGCATACGAGGGGCCGCCTGGTCATGTCCACGGCGGCGTTGCTGCCCTCATTCTCGATCACCTGTTGGGCGAAGCGGCAGCCGACCCCGAGAGCCCTCGTTTCACCGGGACCATCACACTTCGCTACGTGCGCGCCACCCGGCTGGGCCGACTGCACGCCGAGGCGGTGACCACGCGAGTCGACGGGGTGAAGACGTTCGCAGCAGGCCATCTCGCCGACGAGCAAGGCGTGACCGTCGAGGCCGAGGGAGTGTTCATCCTGCCGCGGTGGGCGCGGGACCGATCGAACTCCGGCTAGCGGGGAATGGCTGCCACACCCGGCGGTAGGTTCAGCCCATGGAGAAGGTGATCGCCGTGCTGCGGGCCGCTGACCGCGACGACGACTGGTGTGCCCGCCAGCGCGGGCCGGTCGCCGACGCCATCCTGCGGCTCGGGGTTCCCGGGCTGTCAGTCAATGTGCGTGACGGTGCGGTGCGTGATTCGCTCATGACGCTGACGACGCTCGACCCGCCTGTCGCAGCGGTGGTCAGCCTGTGGACCCAGCAGTGCTACGGCGATCAGGTGGCGGCCGCGCTCACTCTGCTGCAGATGGAGGCCGAGCACCTCGCCGCTTACTTGGTCACCGAATCAGTTCCGATGGCTGGGCCGCTCGAGATCAACAGTCGCACACCGGGTTTAGCCAATATTGCGCTGCTGCGCCGGCCCGCAGGGCTCGACCAGAAAGTCTGGCTGACTCGCTGGCAGCGCGACCATACCCCAGTGGCGATCCAGACCCAGGCGACGTTCGGCTACACCCAGAACGTGGTGGTGCGCGCCCTGACCCCCGACGCGCCGGCGATAGCGGGCATCGTCGAAGAATTGTTCCCGGCGGAGGCGATCACCGACCTCAAAGCCTTCTTCGGCGCCGCCGATGACAACGACCTGCAGAACCGGGTGAGCCGAATGGTCGCCAGCACGTCGGCTTTCGGCGCCAACGAGAACATTGACACCGTGCCGACCAGCCGCTACGTGTTCAAAACACCCTTCACCGCGTGAGGATTTGCAGATGACCACACTCGACGACGCCGTGGCACTTGCCAGCGGCGAAAAGGGCCTGGCGATTGTCTCCACCGTGCGCGCCGACGGAACCGTGCAGGCGTCGCTCGTCAACGTCGGTCTCCTGGCGCATCCAGTCAGCGGGGAGGCCGTGCTGGGCTTTGTTACCTACGGCAAGGTCAAGCTCGCGAACTTGCGGGCACGCCCCCAGCTGGCTATCACGTTCCGCAATGGCTGGCGGTGGGCGACCGTCGAGGGGCGCGCGGAGTTGGCCGGACCCGATGACCCGCAGCCCTGGTTGGCGGACGCCGACCAGTTGCGGCTGCTGATCCGGGAGGTCTATTCCGCCGCCGGAGGTACACACGATGACTGGGACGAATTCGACCGGGTGATGGCCGCGGAGCGCCGGACCGTGGTGTTGGTCGCGCCAACCCGCGTGTACAGCAACGGCTAACCGCCGGCGGAGTTCAATGGCCCGGCTCCTCCCCACGCCGCTCCACCGCGTGCATCGTCGCCGGGCTACGCCCAATGGCCCGGCTCCTCCCCACGCCGCTCCACCGCGTGCATCGTCGCCGGGCTACGCTGCAGCCGTGATCCTGCAGATCGACGACAACAACAAGGTCCGCACTCTGACCCTGAACCGGCCCGAGGCGCTCAATGCCTTCAACGAGGCCCTATATGACGCCACCGCCGAGGCGCTTTTCGCCGCTGCCGAGGACCGGGATGTCGCCGTTGTGCTTCTCACGGGTGCCGGGCGCGCGTTTAGTGCCGGAACCGACCTCACCGAAATGCAGGCGCGGATTACTGACCCCGGGCTAGCCGGCCAAGGATCCAGCTTCACGACATTGATCGACGCGCTGACTGAATTTCCCAAGCCGTTGATCTGTGCGGTGAACGGTGTCGGCGTCGGGATCGGCACCACGATTCTCGGTTACGCCGACCTGGCCTTCATGTCGTCGACGGCTCGACTGAAGTGCCCTTTTACCAGCCTCGGCGTGGCGCCCGAGGCGGCGTCGTCGTATCTGTTGCCACGGCTGGTGGGTCGGCAGAACGCAGCCTGGTTGTTGATGTCCTCGGAGTGGGTTGGCGCCGAGGAGGCGCTACGGATGGGCCTGATCTGGAAGGTCTGCGAGCCGGCGGACTTGCTGACTGAATCTCGACGGCATGCCGAAATACTTGCGGCACGGCCAATTTCGAGCCTGATGGCGGTCAAACGCACCATTGTCGAACCTATCCGCCCTGAGATCGTGGCAGCCACCGCGCGGGAGAATGCTCACTTCGCCGAGTTAATGGGTGCGCAGGCCAATGCCAACGCGCTGGCCGATTTCACCAGCCGACGAGGCACGTGACCAAGCTCGGCTATTGAGCCGGAGTGAACCGCCCCGGAATGTCCGGAGACTTCGGGGTGTGAGAACTCAGCTGGCCGCTGGTCTCGGGTGTTGAGTGTAGTAAGTGGCCGTCCATGTCCGCCGGTGGGACGTTGCTGCAGTATGGGTTGGATGCCGCGGTGGTGAAATCAGTCGACTGCTGGCCGTCCAGCGTTCAGACCGGAGTGCCCAGTATGCTCGTCGAGCCATCCGAGGATGACTTGCAAGGACAGCCCCAAGTTTCCTATCTGGCAGTGGTTTTGAGCGCTCTCGGCGCGGGTGAACAAGCGCGCAGTCACCGATCGAGCATTCATCAGGGTCTGGATTTGTGCACCGAGTTGGGTGAGGGGCACGTAGTGATCTTCGGCTCCGGCCATCAGCAACACGTCCTGGGTGATCCGGGACGAGACGTCATCGGTGCGCATGGCGCGCACCGCGGCCAGCGCCTCGGCCGGTGTGTTGACTCCAAACACCGTTTCGGCGTTTCCAATGCCCCAGTCAACAAGCAAGTTCCGGCTGCGGGCCCGGTTTATCATCCTGTTCACCATGGCCGCGGGCAGTAGGCCGGCGTTGACCAGCAGCGCTTTTTGCGGCGCGGCCAACCGGTAGGCGAAGCAGGCGGTGAAGTCGGTGAGGATGTCGTCGGCGATGACTCGGCTCACCCGTGGCTCGTAAGCTGCGGCACGCATGACCAGGCACCCGCCGAGCGAAAACCCCATCAGGATCACATCATCGACAGCGAAATGGTCAAGCACAGCGCCAACCGGCTTGTGCCACTCGGCCGTCATCGGCAATCCTGCTTCCAACGCCGCCCCTTGACCGGGTCCGTCGAACCCCACGACGTCTAATCCCGCGTCGCGCAACGCCAACAGCATCGGCAGCCATTCCTCGATGTAGCTATCGAAGCCGCCGAAGACCACCATCACCCCGCGCGGCGAAGCAGGGGTCAAGCGGTAAGCCGACATGGTTGCCTGGCCGTAGGCCACGTCGTGGTGCTGGTCGAGGCCTACACCGCACTGTGTGAGTACGGTGTCCAGGAAGGTTTGGCGCGCGCCACGGCGGCGCGGATCATCCGCCGACATGAAGAACTCAGCGGCGCGGACCAGGTAGGCGCCCGCCAGCATGCGGCTCTCCCCGAGCGCACGCTCACCGAGAGCAAGCAGCTGCCCAATCCATTCGTCGTAGTTGGTCAGGTTGGGCGCGACCCGCCGCAGCTCGTCGAGCATCTGTGGTTCGCCAACCCAGTTCCAGAAGCGGTTGAGCTGAAAATTCAGCGTCACATCTGGATGAAGGTCGTAATACCCGACCGGAAATGTAACGTCATCGCCCATACAAGATCTTCTACTGCCTGAACCGCCTGCGGGCGAGACTTTCGGGTGTGAGCGCTCAGCCGGCGGCCAGTCTGCGGCATTGAGCGTAATAGACAGCCTCAAGTTCGACCGGCGGGGACATCGCCACAGTATTTGTGGATGCGGCGATGGTTGAACCAGTCGATCCATTGTGCGGTGGCCAGCTCGACACCTTCGATGGGCTGCCAGGGCTTGCCGGGTTTGATCAGCTCAGTCTTGTACAGGCCGTTGATTGTTTCGGCTAGCACATTGTCATAGGAGCTGCCGACCGCTTCGACTGAGGGCTGGATGCATGCCTCGGCAAGCCGCTCACTGAACCGGATCGACGTGTACTGCCCAGGTTCAATGGGTCGTCGCAACACCGGCTGATTGAATCGATATTAGATGTTCGTTGAGGACTTCGGCCGGTGTTCTCCAGTTCAGTGTCTTGCGAGGTCGGTTGTTGAGTGCCATCGCGACCGCGTCGATCTCCTCGGCATCCCAACGCGACAGGTCGGTTCCCTTCGGAAAATACTGCCGCAGAAGCCCATTAGTATTCTCGTTCGTTCCCCGCTGCCACGGGCTGTGCGGATCGGCGAAGTACACCTGCACCCCGGTGTCGATGCTCAACTGGGCATGTGCGGCCAGTTCCTTGCCGCGATCCCAAGTCAGCGTTTGACGCAGATTCTGCGGCAGCGTCGTGATCTTGACGGCGATCGCATCCTTCATGGCCTCCGCGCCATAGCCGCCCAAGGCGGGACCATTCTTGACCGGCGCAACGACAC
>JAFAQO010000343.1 GCA_019246375.1 Mycobacterium sp.
CTTCATCTACCTCATGCAGAACCTGCCGCAGGAACGGATTTCCATCGCAATCATGGCGGCGGCGGCGATGGAGGCGGTCTTGGAGCAGACCCTGCAATACACCAAGGAGCGCAAGGCTTTTGGCAGGTCCATCGGCAGTTTCCAGAACAGCCGGTTCCTGCTGGCCGAATTAGCGACGGAAGCCACCGCGGTTCGCATTATGGTCGACGAGTTCATCCGGCTGCATCTCGACGAGAAGCTGACCGCAGAACAGGCGGCGATGGCCAAGTGGTACTCCACCGAAAAACAGGTGCATCTGGTTGATCGCTGCCTGCAGTTGCACGGCGGTTACGGCTACATGCGCGAATACCCTATTGCGCGAGCCTATCTCGACGCGAGAGTGCAGACGATCTACGGCGGCACGACCGAAATCATGAAGGAGATCATCGGCCGCAGCCTCGGCGTCTAGCCCGGCGACGATGCGGGCCGCGGAGCTAGCCGGTGTCATAGGTTTCGTGCGCCTGATGGGCTCGCTGCAGCAGGTCCATCAGCTCGTTTTGTTGCCGGATCCGCGCCTGGTATTTGTCCGAAAGCCCTTTGACTTCGCGTTCTTCGGTGAGGAGCCGGGCGAAGATCTTCTCCCGCTCGGCAGCGTCGGATTCATCGCGGCAGTTCAGGTACGCAATCGCGTGACGACGAGCGCGAGCGACGGTGTTCTGCGCCCGGCCGCGGGCGGACAGCAGCGACACCACCGTCGTGAGGAGCAGGATGACCACGATCACGGTCAACGAAATAGTGGTGCTCAGCTCCACAGCCGGCACCGGCTTACCGTGGTTGATGAACGGAAGGTTGTTCTCGTGCAACGCTTGCAGCATCAGTTTCACGCCGATGAAGCCAAGCACCGCCGCCAGGCCGTAGGACAGATACACCAGCCGGTCCAGCAGACCGTCGATCAGGAAGTACAGCTGGCGCAGACCTAACAGCGAGAACGCCGTGGCCGTGAACACCACATAAACGTTGCGGCTGATTCCGAACAGCGCCGGAATCGAGTCGAACGCGAACAGCAAGTCGGCGCTACCCAAAGCGGTCATCACCAGCAGCACCGGCGTCATTACCCGCTTGCCGTTCTCGACGGTGAACAACTTGTCGGCGTCGTAACCCTCGGCAATCCTCAAGAACCGCTTGGCTACACGAATGACCGCAGTGTCGGCCGTGCGGCCCTTCGACTCCGACGGTTTGAGGAGTTGTCCCGCAGTCATCAGCAGAATCAGACCGAACACGTAGAACGCCCAGTCGAAGACCGCGATAAGCGCAGCACCGATGAAGATGAACGCGGTCCGAGCGATCAACGCGAACACAATGCCGAATAGCAGCACTTTCTGCTGCGCAACCCGCGGTACCGCGAAACTGGTGATGACGACGAGGAAGACGAGCAGATTGTCTACCGACAGGGCTTCGTTGATCAGGTAGCCGGTGAAGTATTCCACGCCCGAACTGGTGCCGGCCACGACAAATATGCCGACGCCGAACACGATCGCGGCTCCGATGTAGATCCCGGACCAGACAGCGGCGTCACGTAACGTCGGCTGGTCGGTCTTGCGAACGTGAAAGACGTAGTCAAACAACGCTAAGCCGGCGATGAGCACGACGGTCAGGGCCCAGGCGACTCCGGAAACAGCCATGTCAGCTGTGTTTCCTCCCGCAACGTCCGCCAGTGCGCTCCCCTCCCGCACGTTAACGCACATACCGCGGCGACCGTGGTGCGACCCGCATCATTTAGACATCGGCTGGATCCATTTCCGTAATCTCTGCGATATGACTTCGCAATTGCCGTCGGCTGTAGCAAAGTTGGGCCCACCCCGGTGACGATGGGGACCGGGCAGCTACAGGTCGGGCATGGCGGTGGTCGGGAGAGGGCGGGTGACGGGGCAGCAACGACGGTTGCGAGCGCTGATCGCACGTGTGACGCTTGCTGCGGCGTCGACAGTAGCGGCGGCCGTCTTGCTGGCGCCGGCCGCCGCGACGACTCCGGAAAGCGACGCCGACAGCGCCATCACCGCGGCGTGGAAGGACGCCGGCGGCCCTAGTTCGGCGCTCGGCGACAAGCAGGGCGACGTCTACCCGGCGGGCGACGGATTCGCGCAAGACTTCGCGGGCGGCAAGATGTTCTTCACCCCCGCCACCGGCGCAAAAGCGGTCTACGGGGCGATCCTCGACAAATATGAGTTACTGGGCGGTCCGGTTGGCAGCGACCTCGGTTTCCCGACCAGCAACGAAGTTCCCGGCCTGGCCGGACCGGACAGCCGGGTCAGCACGTTTTCGGCAAGCGACAAGCCGGTGATCTTCTGGACACCCGACCACGGGGCGTTCGTCGTGCGCGCGGCGATCAACGCGGCCTGGGAAAAACTCGGCAGTTCCGGCGGCGCGCTCGGTGCCCCGGTCGGTGACGAAACCTACGACGGCGAAGTCGTCACCCAGCCTTTCAACGGCGGCAAGGTGTCGTGGAATCGGTTGACGAAGGTGTTCACCACCACGCCGCCCGATTTGGCCCAGCAAATGACGGGCCTGCAGATTCCGCTGGATCCCACCGCGGCCATCAACATGGCCTGGCGGGCCTCCGGCGGTGTCGGGGGACCGCTGGGCGCTAAACAGGGCAGGCAATATCCGGTTGGCGCTGATGGCTTAGGCCAGAACTTCGCCGGCGGCAAGGTCTTCTTCAGCCCGGCGACCGGAGCGAACGCCGTCGAGAGCCAGGTTCTGGCGAAGTATGAGTCACTCGGCGGCCCGGTAGGCAGCGACCTGGGCTTCCCCACCGCCAACGAGACCGACGGTGGTATCCCGCGCAGCCGGGTCAGCACATTCTCGGCTGCCGACAAGCCGGTGATTTTCTGGACGCACAATCACGGCGCATTCGTCGTGCGGGGCGCTATGAAAGTCGCCTGGGGCAAACTCGGCGGCGTGAAGGGCAAACTCGGGCCGCCGGCCGGCGACCAGGCCGTCAACGACGAGATTGTCAAGCAGGAATTCGCCGGCGGCAAGATCTCCTGGGACCGGGTGAAGAACGTGTTCACCACCCAGCCGTCCAACTTGGCGTCTTCCTTGTCCGGCCTGCAAGTGCCGGGCCAAAAGCAGCCGAGCCGATCGGCCGCCGCCGGCGGCGCTAACAAATCGGCCTGGCACTGGTGGCTGCTGGCCGCCATCCCGGTGCTCCTCCTCGTGGGCATGGTGGCGCTGACGCGTCGGCAACCGTGGGAAGCCCGCACTGCTGCCGACTTGGGCACGTTGGGCGCCGCGACGGGGTTGGGGGCTGCGGGCGCCGTGACCGGCGAACCGCGCGCCGACCAAGCCGCACCCGACTTCCGGGAAGACGTCGATGAGGAAGATCCGGACGCGGTGGACACAGCGCCGACGCGCATCCCATCGGCCGCCGACCTGAGCGGCGGGTGGCACGCGACGGGTACCAACGCAGACGCGGAAGCCCATCCGGCCAAGCCCGGGCCCCGCGGGCCGGCTCAGCCGGCGATTCACCTTCCGCTGGACGACCCATACGAGGTGCCGGACGGATATCCGGTCAAGGCCAGCACCAGCTTCGGCCTCTACTACACGCCAGGCAGCGCACAGTATGAGGACACGCTCGCCGAAATCTGGTTCGTCAGCGAAGAAGCGGCCCAAGCGAACGGCTTCAACAAGGGCGGTTAGCCGGTCAGGCCCAGCTGAGGCGACTCAGATCTTGCGGATCACCGTAACGACCTTGCCGAGCACAGCGGCGTCGTTGCCGGGGATCGGGTCGAAAGCGCGGTTGTGCGGCATCAGCCAGACCTGACCGCCGGCGCGTTTAAACGTCTTGACCGTGGCCTCGCCGTCCATCATTGCCGCGACGATGTCGCCGTTATCGGCCACATTCTGCTGCCGCACGACCACCCAGTCGCCGTCGCAGATGGCGGCGTCGACCATCGAGTCGCCGACGACCCTGAGCAAAAACAGCGCCCCTTCACCGACCAGCTCCCGGGGCAACGGAAAGACATCTTCGACAGCCTCCTCGGCCAAGATGGGCCCACCCGCCGCGATGCGGCCAAGGACCGGGACGAAGGTGGGCTCGGGCAGGGCGTCCGAGCCGGCGACCTCAGTGAGCGGTGGGGGAGTCGCGGCGGCAGTGGCTTCCTCGGCGCCACGAACATCTACAGCGCGGGGACGGTTCGGGTCCCGGCGCAGATATCCCTTGCGTTCCAGAGTGCGCAGCTGGTGAGCCACCGACGATGTCGACGTCAGTCCGACGGCGTCGCCGATCTCCCTGATGCTCGGCGGATATCCACGAGTGGTGACCGAAGCGCGGATGACCTCCAGGATGGTGCGCTGGCGTGGGGTCAGATCCGCCGATTGCATGCGGCGAGTTGGCGCTGAGGTGTCGCTGCTGTCGCTCATGAGGCGAATGTAGTCGCACTTTCGTCAAATATCAAACATGTGTTCGATGCGTGTCGCCCTGGCGGAATGTTCGCGGCGACGTGTTGTCGGTGGCCGGTCCTATGGTGATCTCCATAGGCAACGATTCGATCACACGTTCGATACTCGAGCGCGTTATCGAATACAATTCGAACACACGAGCGACCAATATTCGACTGGAGGACAGCATGACAACCATTCATTCAGCCCCACCGAGCATCCCAACGCGGCCACAGCCGGTCCGCATACCCGCGAAGAGCAATGATCGGCCGATGCCTCGAGGGTCCCGCCGGCGGCGGCCGGGCGGAGCGCCGCCGCGACACCGGCGTAACGGGATCCTGATGTCGAGGGCGCCCCATCGCAGACAGCCCATCACCCCCGCGGCAACCGTGGCCCTGGCCTTACTGGCCGCGCTGATCACCATGTGGCTCGGCGTGGTGGCGCACTTCGGTGAGGTGATCAGCGGCCCGCACGTGCCCGCTCGGGTGCCGGACCGGTTGGCTGTGGTGCGGGTCGACGCCGGGGAGACTCTGCAGCACCTAGCAGCCAGAGTGGCGCCCGGCGCCCCGGTCAGCCAGGTCAGCCAGCGCATTCGGGAACTCAACGGCATGGACTCCTCGGCACTGTCCGCGGGTCAGACGCTGATCGCGCCGATCGGCTGACCGAGTCGTTATGCGCTGCGAAAGACGCTGTTGCGCAACGCTCCTGGTCGACGGGAACGGTGAGCCGGCGCGGGTCGCGGCGGTGTTGCGCGGGCGGGCAAGCGCGCAGGTACTCTCGGAGTCGTCCGAGATGCGCCGGCGTGACGAAGGAGCGGTCATGCACTGTCCGTTCTGCCGCCACCCCGATTCCCGAGTGGTGGATTCCCGCGAAACCGATGAAGGCCAGGCAATTAGGCGTCGCAGGTCCTGCCCCGAGTGCGGCCGGCGGTTTACCACCGTAGAAACCGCCGTGTTGGCGGTGGTCAAGCGCAGCGGTGTCACCGAGCCCTTCAGCCGTGAGAAGGTGATCAGCGGCGTACGTCGCGCTTGCCAGGGCCGCCAGGTCGACGACGACGCGCTGAATCTGCTGGCGCAACAGGTGGAAGACACCGTGCGGGCGAAGGGGTCGCCGGAAGTGGCGAGTCATGAGGTCGGTCTGGCGATCCTGGGGCCACTGCGTGACCTCGACGAGGTCGCTTACCTGCGGTTTGCGTCGGTGTACCGGTCGTTTTCCTCGGCCGCCGATTTCGAGCGCGAAATCGAGGCGCTGCGCGCGCACCGCAAGGTTTCCGCACCGAGTTGACCGGCTGGCGCGAACCGCCCTTAGGCTGGCTGCATGTCGCCCGACCTGCATCCTGATCTGGAGGCGCTGGCACCGCTGCTGGGTGCGTGGGCCGGCCGTGGCTCCGGGAAGTACCCGACGATCGAGCCGTTTGACTACCTCGAGGAAGTCGTGTTCTCCCACGTGGGCAAGCCGTTTCTGGTCTACGGGCAAAAGACCAAGGCCGCGACCGACGGCAAGCCGCTGCATGCCGAAACGGGATATCTGCGGGTGCCGCAACCGGGTCGCCTTGAACTGGTCCTCGCGCATCCCAGCGGGATCACCGAAATCGAGGTGGGCACATACGCGGCCCACGGTCGCGTCCTCGAGCTCGAAATGACCGCCGCAAACATCGGCCTGACGCCATCTGCCAAAGAAGTGACCGCCCTTGGTCGCCGCCTTCGGATCGACGGCGACGAGCTGTCGTATTCGCTGCAGATGGGCGCGGTCGGGCAACCGCTACAGGACCACCTCGCCGCTCGGTTGCGCCGCAAAGGCTGATGTCGTTTGAAGGAGCCATAGCGTGGACGTCGAAAACGCGGTCTACCCGACACGTTCCCGCATCGAGGCACTGATGGCGGATAGCTCCGATGCTGCCGTCGTGATGCTCAATCTGCTCAGATTCCGAAATCATGCAGCCTATTCCGATGGACGTTCGACCGGCTTGACCGGCCGGGAAGCCTATGGGCTTTACGCCTCAGCGATGCGCAAAGTCGTTGAGGCACACGATGGAAAGTTCTTATTCGCCGGAAACATCGACTCGATGGTGATCGGTGAGGTCGATGACCTTTGGGATGCGTGTGCGCTCGTCGAATACCCGTCTGCTGCAGCGTTTGCCGCGATCGCGGTGTCGCCGGAAGTAGCCGAGATCGGTGCCCACCGCGCCGCGGGGCTCGACGGTCAGTTGCTCATTCGCGTCACGCAGCAACCGTTTTAGGCGATGTGCTTCACGCCGTCGTCCACGACGCGGCCGGCAATCCGAACCCAGCCATCCGGACTCCAGGTGGTCTCGATCACCGAACCCTTGCCCTGGGTGATGGTGAGATCCCGGCTGAGATAGTCGGTCATCCGCACCGCCGCGGATCCGGTCGCCTCATCTTCGGGGACACCCAGGCTGCCGGCGAACACGCGGGAGCGCAGGAATCCCGCCGACTCGTCGGTCCAGGTCCACAGGTAGTGCAGGGTGTCGTCGGGAAAGTCGGCCGGGCTGGCCGTGGCGAGCTCCTCGAGCGAGTTGAGATCGTGGATGGCGAACTCGGGCGCCCATTCTGATCTGGCCCTGATGGCAGTGACTTCACCGGCTTCACCGTGGTAGCTGACTTGCACGACTCCGGCCCCTACTCGCAGCGTACGGACGGGCATGCCGTGCTTGCGCAGCCACCACGCGGCGCCCACCGTCGGGTGACCGGCGAAGGAGATTTCGGTCACCGGCGTGAAGATCCGGGCATGCGCGGTTGTCGATCCCGCGGCCGGAAGATCGACGAATACCGTTTCGCTGTAGCCTAATTGGCTCGCCAGCCGCTGCCTATGCGCGGACCCCACCGTGCCGGCATCGACCACTCCGAGCGGATTTCCAAAGTTTCCGTCCGAGTCGGTGAACACCCGCAACACCGTCACCTCGACGCCCATGGGCCGACTGTACGACGGGAGGGTCAGGTGGCGCTGCGTTCGTCGGAGCCCATGGCGTTCAGCACGGCCACGCGAGTGTCGATCGAGCCGGTCATCGTACGCTTGCTGCTGCCGGTGCGAAGCAACTCGCGAAGCGTGGCCTGGTCGTAATCGGCGGGCTCGGTGGTGTCGATGAAGCGCTCGACGACTTCGACGAACCGGTCCGGGTTTTCGTGAAACGGGAAGTGCCCACAGCGCTCGAAAATTTCCAACTGCGACCCCGGCATCGCCGCGTGCGCCATCCAGGCATGACTGACCGGCACGACCACATCCTGCGTGCCCCAAATGAGCTGCACTGGAACGGATTCGGTCAAATAACATCGGTCCAGCATGGTGATCATCTGGCCGCGCCAGTCCACCACCGCCCGTAGCGTCCGGGTAAACGCCGATGAAGCTTTCGGCTCCGGCAGGTCGGCCAGGATCCGCAAAATATCCGGCAGGTCGCGGCCCACCGCGGTCGATCCGAGGAGCCGGCCCACGGCCCGTCCGGTGACCTGCAGCACCGGGAGCACTAATGGCAGCCGCAGCAATGCCAGAGCCTCGCCGCCCAACGGCAATGACGCCCACCGCAAGACCATGTTGACGTCCTTGGTGACACCTCCGCTGCCGACCAGGATGAGCCGCTCGACCAGTTGCGGGAACTGGTAGGCGAACTGCATGGCGACCCCGCCGCCGAGAGAATGGCCCACCACGGTGACCCGCTCGACGTCGAGCACGCTGAGCAGATCTCGCATGCCGTTGGCGTACGCCGCAACCGAGTAGTCCGCGCGCGGTTTGTCGGACTGTCCATGGCCGAGCAGGTCCGGGGCGATCACCGTGAATCGCTGCGCAAGCTTGGCCTGCACGGTGTTCCAGGTGGAGGAGTTGTCAGCGATGCCGTGAATCAGCAGGATCACCGGCCCGGACCCGGCGATCCGGAAGGCGCGGCGATATCCGTGGATGGTGCGGAATTGCAGCGACGGCGTCACCTCGCGCACTGGGCGGAGATTGGGCTTTCGCTCGGTCATGTCGCCAACTTTGTTGTCGGGCCGGGTCAGGGCGGTCAGTTCGAATCGTCGTCGTTAGACTTCTTTTCTGCCTGCTGGGCCAAAAATCGCTCGAACTCCGCACCTAACTCTTCGCCACTAGGCAGATCTTCATCGCGCGTCAGCAGCGACCGATTCTCCTGAGCCGCGATGAACGCATCGTACTGTCGCTCAAGCGCCGCTACCACTTGAGCGACCTCCGAGCTTGCCTCGACCTGCTCATCGATCTTGCCCCGGATGTCGGCTGCAGCCTCGGTCAGCGCCTTGAGTGGAAACTGCAGCGACCCCGTCTTGGCCACCTGCTCGAGCAGCGCCTGCGCGGCGGCCGGATAGTCGGTCTGAGCCAGGTAGTGCGGGACGTGCACGGTGAAGCCGACGACCTCATGTCCGTGCTGGGCCATCCGGTACTCGAGCAAGTTGGACGCGCTGCCGGGAACTTGGACCTCCGATATCCACGGGGTGAAATCGGCGATCAGTTCCCGGTTGTTGGAGTGCGCGGTCATCGTCACCGGACGCGTATGTGGAACGGCCATCGGAATCGTGCCCAGCCCGATGGTCTGCCGCACGCCGAGGCGCTCGGCCAGCAACCGCACCGCCGTGATGAACCGCTCCCACTTCAGATCAGGTTCCATGCCGGCCAGCAGCAAAAACGGCGTGCCGACGCTGTCATGCAGCGCGTAAAGGCTTAGTTCCGGATCCTCGTAACGGGTGAAGTGGTCGGTCTTGAAGGTCATGAGTGGCCGCCGGGACCGGTAGTCGAGCAGCTCGTCGATCGCGAAAGACGCGACCAGTTCGGTGTCCAGCGAATCTTTGAGGTGCGTGGCGGCCAGCCGGATCGCATGACCGGCGTCGGGAAAG
>JAFAQO010000602.1 GCA_019246375.1 Mycobacterium sp.
CGCGGTCGCCGAGGTTGCGGTGTATCCGGTGCCAGATCCGGCCGTCGGCGACCAAGTGATGGCGGCGGTGGTCATGGCGCCCGGCGCCGAATTCGATGCCGACAAGTTTGGCGCCTTCCTGGCCGAGCAGCCTGACCTCGGGCCCAAACAATGGCCGTCATACGTCCGGGTCAGCCCCGCGCTGCCGCGCACGGCAACATTCAAAGTGCTCAAGCGAGAGTTGTCGGCCGAAGGTGTCGATTGCGCCGATCCGGTGTGGCAGATTCGCCTGCGCCGCGACTAGTTGCCTGCTACCGAAATCGACTTGGTATCAAGGTAGCTTTCGATACCCTCCCGGCCGAGTTCGCGCCCGTAGCCGCTCGCTTTGACGCCTCCGAACGGGGCGTTGGGATCCATAGTGTAGCCGTGGTTTACGCCGAAGGTTCCGGTGCGGACGCGTGCGGCCACGGCCATCCCGCGGTCGATGTCTTCGGTCCAGACCGAGCCGGCCAGCCCGTAGTCCGAGTCGTTGGCGATGCCGACCGCCTCGGTCTCGTCGCGGTAGGCGACGACGGTCAGCACCGGACCGAAGATTTCTTCGCGGGCGATCCGCATGGTGTTCGCGGCGTCGCTGAACAAGGTGGGCTGCACGTACCAGCCGCGCTCGAGGCCGTCGGGCATACCGGTTCCGCCGGTGACCAGGCGCGCACCTTCTTGCTGGCCCGTCTCGATGTAGCCGACGACCCGTTGCTGCTGGCGCCGCGCGACCAGCGGTCCCAGCTGCGTTTCGGGGTCGGTCGGATCGCCCACTCGCATGGATTGCATTTCGGCGGCCAACGCATCGATGAACTCGTCGCTTCGCTTGGCCGGCACCAGGATCCGGGTAAGAGCGTTACAGATCTGGCCGCTGTTGGCCAGGCTCGCCGCCCGGATTCCAGCCGCTACGGTGGCCGGGTCGGCGTCGCCGAGCACGATCGCCGCGGATTTGCCGCCGAGTTCGAGGCTGACCCGTTTCAAGTCGGCGGCGCAGGCGGCGGCCACCTGTTGGCCCGCGGCGGTGGATCCGGTGAACGACACTTTGTCGACGCCGCGATGGCGCACCAGTTGTTCGCCCACGTCGCCGCCACCGGGCAGCACACTGACCACACCGCGCGGCAGCTCGATCTGCTCGAGCAGTTCGGCCAGTAACAGCGCGTCGAGCGGGGATTCCGGCGCCGGTTTCAGTACGACACAGCATCCGGCCAGTAGTGCGGGCACCAGCTTGGTGACAATGAGGAATTGCGGCATGTTCCACGGCACGATCGCGGCGACCACACCGACCGGCTCTCGTCGGATGTGGATGTCGGAGCCGTAGCAGCCGCGCCGGGTCTCGTGCCATGGGAAGCTCTCGGCGAGCTCGCAGAATGCGTTCATCATCATCCACGGCAGACCCACCTGAGCCCGCTGGGCGAACTTGGTCGGGGCGCCCATTTCGGTGGTGATGAGGTCGGCCATCTCCAAGCGCCGCTCGCCGTAGAGTCCCGCGAGCCGCCGTATAGCGGCAATGCGCTCAGCCGGGTCAAGCCGCGGCCACGGCCCCTCGTCAAACGCCGTCCTCGCGGCCGCAACCGCGGCATCGACGTCAGCGGGTCCGGCGGCCGCTACTTGCGCGACGGATTCCTCGGTGGACGGCGAGATGACCTCGATCACCTGATCGGTGCTCGGTGCCGACCACTTACCGCCGATAAACAGCGTGTCGTGTTGTTGCACGCAGACCTCCTCGGCCCGGAATATCAACTACTTGCGACTACGGTCTTGAGCATATACGGTCAGCGCTGCGGGGACGGAAGACCGACAGGAGTAGACATGGCTCGTTTCCCCAAGCCACCGGAAGGCAGCTGGACGCAGCATTACCCCGATCTCGGAACCGGTCCGGTGTCCTATGAGGATTCTATTTCGCCGGAGTTTTACGAGCTCGAGCGAGCCGCCATCTTCAAGCGTGCGTGGCTCAATGTGGGCCGGGCCGTGCAACTCCCGCGCAAAGGCAGCTACTTCACCAAGGAGCTGAAAGTCGCCAACACCTCGATCGTGGTCGTACGCAACACCCACGGTGAAATCAACGCGTTTCACAACATCTGCCGGCACCGCGGCAACAAGCTGGTGTGGAATGACATGCCGCTGGAGGAGACCAGTGGCTTCTGCCGCCAGTTCCGGTGCAAGTACCACGCCTGGCGTTACGACCTGGACGGCAACCTAACCCACGTCCCGCAGGAAGGTGAGTTCTTCAGCCTCGACAAGAGGCGCTATGGCCTGGTGCCGGTGCACTGCGACGTGTGGGAAGGCTTCATCTTCGTCAACTTCGCCGCCCAGCCCGAGCAGTCGTTACGCGAGTTCCTGGGTCCGATGATCACCGGGTTGGAGGGCTACCCGTTCGGGCAGCTGACGTCGCGGTGGCTTTACCGCTCGGAAGTGAAGGCGAACTGGAAGCTTTACCTGGACGCGTTCCAGGAGTTCTACCACGCGCCGGTGTTGCACGCGAACCAGTCACCGGCCAAGTACTCGAAGGCGGCGGCGGAGGCCGGTTTCGAGGCGCCGCACTACCGCATCGACGGACCGCACCGCCTGGTCAGCACCTCGGGTGTGCGGGCCTGGGAGATGGACGCCGACATGCGTAAGCCGATCGAAGACATCTGCCGCAGTGGGCTTTTCGGCCCCTGGGACAAGCCCGACTTCGGCGAGCTGCCCGCCGGTGTCAACCCGGCCAACTGCGACCCATGGGGACTGGACTCGTTTCAGCTGTTCCCGAACTTCGTGATCCTGCTCTGGGGGCAGGGCTGGTACTTGACCTACCACTACTGGCCGACCTCGTATAACAGCCACGTCTTCGAGGGCACCCTGTACTTTCCGCCGCCGCGGACGCCGCGCGAGCGGGTCGCACAGGAGCTGGCCGCGGTGTCGTTCAAGGAATACGGGCTGCAGGACGCCAACACGCTGGAAGCCACGCAATCCATGATCGAATCGCGTGCCGTCGAGACGTTCCTGCTCAATGACCAGGAGGTGCTGCTGCGGCATCTGCACAACGAGACAGCAGCGTGGGTCGATGAGTACCGGCGTAATGCGATAGGAGTTTGACACCAATGCCCGCCAAGCTGCCACCCGAATTCGCCGATCTGGAATCGTTTTCCGACTGGTGCCTGCCTACCGAACCACAGCGCTACCACAAGCGGCTCAACACCTCGATGGCCGAGATCCAGGCGTTCTACGACGCCATCACGCCGCGCGCGGAGGACGCGCTCGCCTACTGCGACAAGTTCAGCCTCGACGAATTGCCCGAGGACGTCTTGAACCTGATGCATCTGCTGTATTCGATGATTATGGTGTCCTTTCCGGTCGAATGCTGGAAGCAGCCGCGTGTCCCCGATTCGGGCGCGTCAACCCTGGATTGCGTCTCCGAACCCGTGCCGTGATCGTTCTACGGGCCGCCCGCTGGGCCGACGTCGACGCTGGCCAGGTCCGCTCACCGGCGGTGGTCGTGGTCGACGGCGGCCGGATAGCAGCGGTGAATCCTGCTGAGCCAGCGCCGGATTCGGCCACCGAGATCGACCTCGGCGACGTGACGCTGGTGCCCGGGCTGATGGACATGGAACTCAACCTGCTCATCGGTGGTCCCGGCGGGCCGGAGGGATTGCCGGCGCCGATGCATGGGGTTCAAGATGATCCGGCCTACCGCACCTTGCGGGGTGCGGTAAACGCTCGGACCACTTTGGACGCGGGTTTCACCACGGTCCGCAATCTGGGCCTGATGGTCAAAACCGGCGGATATTTGCTCGACGTAGCATTGCAGCGGGCGATCGATCAGGGCTGGCACGTCGGTCCGCGCATTGTGCCGGCCGGACATGCCGTCACCCCCTATGGGGGCCACCTGGATCCGACGGTGTTCCAACGGCTGGCGCCGGGGATCATGCCGCTTTCGGTTGCCGAAGGTATCGCCAACGGCGTACCCGATGTGCGCGCGTGCGTGCGCTATCAAATCCGCCACGGCGCCAAGGTGGTCAAGGTATCCGCCTCGGGCGGCGTGATGTCTCACAGCACATCGCCGGGGTCTCAGCAGTACTCTGACGAAGAGTTCGCCGCGATCGCCGACGAGGCTCACCGCGCCGGCGTTAGGGTGGCCGCACACGCGATCGGCGACAGCGCCATTCGCGCCTGCATCAAAGCCGGGATCGACTGCATCGAACACGGTTTTCTGGCCACCGACGAGACCATCCAGATGATGGTCGACCACGGCACCTTCCTGGTTTCAACCACGTACCTGACCGACGCCCTGGCCGTCGACCGGGTCGCACCCGAGCTACGCAAGAAAGCGGCCGAGGTGTTTCCGCAAGCAAAATCCATGCTGCCCAAAGCAATTGCCGCCGGAGTACGGATCGCATGCGGCACCGATGCACCGGCGATCCCGCACGGCCAGAACGCCAAGGAACTCTGCGCGCTGGTCGACCGTGGCATGACACCGATGCAGGCGATCCGGGCGGCCACCGTGACCAGCGCCGAGCTCATCGAAGCTGACAATGAGCTCGGCCGGCTGGCACCCGGCTACCTCGCCGACATTATCGCCGTGCCCGGTGACCCCTCACGCGACATCACGACCACGCTCGACGTGCGGTTTGTCATGAAAGACGGTCACATCTACAAAGGGCTTTGATGGCCCACCAAGGGATCACCAGCATGGAACTCACCGACAACATTCTGTGGCTGCTCAAGCAGGCCTTCCACTTTTCGTTGAAGACCGTCAACGACGCAATC
>JAFAQO010000626.1 GCA_019246375.1 Mycobacterium sp.
GCGTCACGTCCACCGAGCTCGGTGGCGATTTCGTCGAGCATCCGCTCGCCGCGCTCGACACCGCGGACCAGGCCGACGACCGACCGGTCGGCCTGATACTGGGCGAAAGACTGTTCCAGCAAGCGGTGTGCGTCGTCGGGCCCCATCCGGTGCACCAGATTGATCGTCATGTTGTACGACGGCGCGAACGAGCTGCGTAATGGGAACGTGCGGGTGGAAGCCAAGCCGGCGACTTCGGCGGGCTCGACATCCGGGTGCCAGATCACCACGGCGTGGCCTTCGACGTCGATGCCACGCCTGCCGGCGCGGCCGGTCAGTTGCGTGTATTCCCCCGGAGTCAGCGGAAGGTGCTGCTCCCCGTTGAACTTCACCAGCCGTTCCAGCACCACCGTGCGCGCGGGCATGTTGATGCCCAAGGCCAAGGTCTCGGTGGCGAACACGGCCTTGATCAGCCCGGCGGTGAACAGCTCTTCGACCGTGTGCCGGAAAGCCGGCAAAAGTCCGGCGTGGTGGGCGGCCAACCCGCGCAACAGGCCCTCCCGCCACTCGTAGTAGCCGAGCACGGCCAGGTCGGAGTCGGCAAGGTCACCGCAACGGTGGTCGATCACCTCGGCGATCCGTGCCCGCTCTTCTTCGCTGGTCAGCCGCAAAGAGGAGCGCAGGCACTGCTTGACCGCTGCGTCGCACCCGGCCCGAGAGAACACGAACGTGATCGCGGGCAGCAGCGCTTCGCGGTCCAGCGCATGGATGACGTCCGGTCGGGACGGCGGCCGGTACATAGTGGGCCGTCCGGGGCCTCCTCTTCCCGGCTGGCGCCGAGGGCCTCGCCAGTCGGCCAGTCGATCGGCCTCCCGGCGATGCGTGATGTGGCGCACCAGATCCGGGTCGACTCGCGGCCGGCGCTTGGCATCGGCCGATTCGGCCAGCGAATCGGCCCGGTAGTCGAACAAGTCGAAGAGTCGCTTGCCGACCAGCACGTGCTGCCACAGGGGTATCGGCCGGTGTTCGTCGACCACCACAGTCGTGTCGCCACGCACGGTCTGGATCCAGCCGCCGAACTCCTCGGCGTTGCTCACCGTCGCCGATAGGCTGACCAACCGCACCTCGTCGGGCAGATGCAAGATGACCTCTTCCCACACCGCGCCGCGCATCCGGTCCGCGAGGAAATGCACCTCGTCCATCACGACGTAGGAAAGCCCTTGTAGCACAGCAGAATCGGCGTAGAGCATGTTGCGCAGCACTTCGGTGGTCATCACCACCACCGGCGCGTTGGCGTTGACCGACAAGTCGCCGGTGAGCAGTCCGATCCGGTCCTTGCCGTAGCGGGCCACAAAATCGGTGTGCTTTTGGTTGCTCAGGGCCTTCAGCGGGGTGGTGTAGAAGCATTTGCCGCCGGCGGCCAGTGCCAGGTGCACCGCAAACTCGCCGACGACCGTCTTGCCGGCGCCGGTCGGCGCGCACACCAGCACACCGTGACCATGTTCGAGCGCCGCGGATGCACGCTGCTGAAAACCGTCCAGCGCGAAGGGCAATTCGGCGGTGAACCGAGCCAGTTCGGACCCGTCCGCGAACTTCGGCTCAGGTGACGTCGTCATGAGGTCCGGCGATGCGCGACGGTGTGGCTACCGGCGACGGCGCGTCGATGGGCGACGCTTCGTCGTCGGGAACCTCGGCTTGGCGCTTGGCCTTTCGTTTGTCGTGGAACCGGGCGATCTGGATGGCCAACTCGAGCAGCAGGGTCAGCGCCAGGCCGAGCGCGACCATCGAGAACGGATCGGACCCCGGGGTGAACACCGCCGCGAACACGAACATCGCGAAGATCAAGCCGCGGCGCCACGACTTCAGCCGTTGATAGGTCAGCAGCCCGGCCAGGTTGAGCATGACGATCAGCAACGGGAACTCGAAGCTGATCCCGAAAACCAGCAGCAGGTTGATCAGGAAACCGAAATACCGGTCGCCGGAGAGCGCGGTCACCTGGACGTCGCTGCCGACGGTCAACAGGAACCGCAACGCCTTGGACAGCACCAGATAGGCGAGCACCGCGCCGGTGACGAACAACGCCGCCGCAGGGACGACGAAAGCTACCGCGAAACGGCGCTCCTTTTTGTACAGCCCGGGCGTGATGAACGCCCAAAGCTGATAGAGCCACATCGGGCAGGCCAGCACCAGGCCCGCGGTCAAACCGACCTTCAGCCGCAGCATGAACTGGTCGAACGGTGCGGTCGCCAACAGCCGGCATTGGCCATCGGCGCTGATCTCCGCGCGTGCCGACGGCGGCAGCGAGCAGTACGGATGCCGTAACCACTCACCGAGGCTTTCCAGGCCGAAGAACGAATGCGCGTACCAGGCGAAGCCTATTGCTGTGGTGAGGATGATCGTCGCCAGCGAAATCAACAGCCGAGTGCGCAGTTCGGTGAGGTGGTCGACCAGCGACATCGTGCCGTCGGGATTGGTGCGGCTGCGACGAAGGCGCGGGTCGAAGCGCCGGAAGAGAGCTGTAGTGCGCACAGTCAGTTAGGCGCGTGAGCGCCGCGATGGCGGTGCCAGGCTAGGCCGGCCGTGCGTCGGTGTGATCCTGCCCAGGCGCCGCAGGCGGGTCGACCCGTTCCGACTGCACGGGAGCGGTCGCCGCAGGAGGCGCGACAGGCGGGCTCGGCTTGTTCTCGCTCTGCAGTTCACGGACCTCAGACTTGAAAATTCGCAACGACTTGCCCAGCGAACGTGCCGCGTCGGGGAGCCTCTTGGCGCCGAACAGAACGATCACCACGACCGCAACGATCGCCAAGTGACCCGGAGTAAGAGCGTTCACTTTTGATTACCTCCAGACGTCCTCCCGATGCTACCGCAGCCCGGGGTCCCCTACTCTGAACGCGCCGCGGCCTGGTAAAGGTCCAGCGCCGCCGCGGCGGCGTCCCGCACCCGTCGCGCCAGCGACTCGGGCGCCAGCACCTGCACCGCCGACCCGAAGCCCAGCACCAGCCGCGTCATCCAGTCGTCGGAGGCGTAGGTCATCGCCGCCTCGCAGTAGCCGTCGGGCAGCTCGCGCAGCAGGCGCATCGGATAGTACTCGAACATCCACGACGCGGACGGGGCCAGCCGCAGGGTCGCCGAGGGTAGCGAGGGATCCGCGTCGAACAGCGAGGTGTCTGGCGGGGCCTGGACCGCCGGTTCGGGCGGCGCGGACGGCTCGTCGAGCACCTGCGCGTCGACGATCCGGTCGAACCGGAACAGCCGCACCCCTTCGGCCTCACGCGACCACGCCTCCAGATAGCTGTGGTCACCGACCAGCACCACCGTGATCGGGTCCACGACGCGGCTGGACAGCGTGTCGTGTGACGCCGAATAGTAATCGATCGCCAGGGCACGGTTAGACCGCACCGCAGTGCGCACCGCCGCGGCGGCGTCGCTTTCAGCGGGCGCCGGCTCTTCGACCGCGGCCGCCGAGCCGTGAGTGGCGGCACCGGCCGCCGATTCGATTTTGGCGATCGCGCTGCGCGCCGCCTCGGGATCCAGCACACCGGGGATGTCCGCCAGCGCCCGTAACGCCGCCAGCAAGCCGGTGGCCTCCGGCGAGGTCAGCTGAAGCGGCCGGTCGATGCCCGCCGAGAACGTCACCTCGATGGTGTCACCGGAGAACTCGAAGTCGATCAGATCGCCGGGGCCGTAGCCGGGCAGGCCGCACAGCCACAGCTGGTTGAGGTCGTCGTCGAGCTGCTCCAAAGACACACCCAGGTCCGTCGCGGCCTCGGCACGGGTGATCCGGGGGTTGGCTTGGAAATACGGCACCATATTGAGCAGTCGCACGAGGCGGGTGGAGACGGGAGTCATAGGCGCCGCTCCTCCTCATCGCTGCGCTCTGCATCGTCGCCGGCGCGGGTCATAGGCGCCGCTCCTCCTCATCGCTGCCCTCTGCATCGTCGCCGGCGCGGGTCATAGGCGCGATACCTCAGCCTGGCCGCGCAACCGGGTCAACACATCCTCGCGCAGGGTCGCTGGTTCGAGCACGACGGCGTCAGCGCCGTAGCCGGTGATTTCGCGCACCAGCCGGTCGGTGGATCCGATGTCGAGTTCGATCACCTCGCCGGCGCGGCCGGCCAACTGCCGCGGGCCGATCGATCTTCCGGCGCGCCGCAGCGCGGTGACCCGTCCGTCGGCCACCCACACTGTGGCCTGCTGGCCGGTGGGCACCTCGGCGACGGCCTCGGCCACGATCTTGCGCAGATCCACGCCCTCGGGCCGGGTCACGGCGGCGGCCGGACCGATCGGTGTCACTTCGGCGCCGATCCGGGAGAGCCGGAACACGCGGGTGGCGTCGCGGTCGCGGTCGTGTCCGACCAGGTACCAGCGGCCCCGCTCGGTGAGCACTCCCCACGGTTCGACGGTGCGTGTGGTGTAGGGCTCGGTGCGCGAGGGCCGGTGCGGAAATTGCACCGCCTGGCCGGATTGGATGGCGGCCAGAAGCTTTCCGAGATTGCCTTCTGAGCCGCGCAGTCCCGGCTGGCCCGCCGGCGAGGCGAAGGTGACCGGGGCGTCCGGGTCGACGTCCACCCCGGCCGCCCGCAGCTTCAGCAGCGCGCCCTGGGTGGCGGTGATCAGTTCAGGCGACTCCCACAGCTGGGTGGCGACGGCGACCGCGGCCGCCTCGTCCGGGTTCAGCTCGACCGGTGGAAGCGCATAGGCGTCGCGGTTGATGCGATAGCCCTCGGTGGGCTCGAACGACGACACCCTGCCGGTCTCCAGCGGGATGCCGAGGTCGCGAAGCTCGTTCTTGTCACGCTCGAACATCCGGGAGAACGACTCGTCGGTCGGACTGTCGGAATAGCCCGCCACGCTGGCCCGGATCTTCTCTGCGGTGATGTAGCCGCGGGTGGACAGCAAGGCGATGACGAGGTTCATCAGCCGTTCGACTTTGGAGGTCGCCATCCGGCAAGCCTAGGGGCTACATGCTGGCGATCAGCCGTTTGACCCGCTCGTCGACCGACCGGAACGGGTCTTTGCACAACACGGTGCGCTGAGCCTGGTCGTTGAGCTTCAGGTGCACCCAGTCGACGGTGAAATCGCGGCCGGCGGCCTGGGCGGCGCTGATGAATTCGCCGCGCAACCGGGCGCGGGTGGTCTGCGGCGGATGGTCGACGGCCTCTTCGATTTCTTCGTCGGTGGTGATCCGCGATGCCAGGCCCTTGCGCTGCAGCAGGTCGAATACGCCGCGACCGCGCTTGATGTCGTGGTAGGCCAGATCCAATTGGGCGATTTTGGGGTCGGACAGCTCCATGTTGTAGCGGTCCTGGTAACGCTGGAACAGCTTGCGCTTGATCACCCAGTCGATCTCGGTGTCGACCTTGGCGAAGTCCTGGCTTTCCACGGCGTCGAGCTGACGGCCCCACAGGTCGACGACCTGCTCGATCTGCGCGTTGGGCTCACGGGTCTGCAGGTGCTCGACGGCGCGCGCGTAGTACTCCCGCTGGATGTCCAGCGCACTGGCCTGACGGCCGCCGGCCAGCCGCACCGGGCGGCGGCCGGTGACGTCGTGGCTGACCTCGCGGATCGCGCGAATCGGGTTGTCCAGCGAGAAATCGCGGAATGCCACGCCCGCTTCGACCATCTCCAGTACCAGCGCGGCGGTACCCACCTTGAGCATGGTGGTGGTCTCGCACATGTTGGAGTCGCCGACGATGACGTGCAAGCGCCGGTATTTCTCGGCGTCGGCGTGCGGTTCGTCGCGGGTATTGATGATCGGGCGGCTGCGGGTGGTTGCCGAGGAGACACCTTCCCAAATGTGCTCAGCTCGCTGCGAAAGGCAGAAGGTGGCGGCCTTGGGGGTCTGCAACACCTTGCCGGCGCCGCAGATCAGCTGACGGGTCACCAGGAAGGGCAGCAGCACATCGGAAATGCGGGAAAACTCGCCCGCCCGCACGATCAGGTAGTTCTCGTGACAGCCATACGAGTTGCCCGCCGAGTCGGTGTTGTTCTTGAACAGATAGATGTCGCCGCCGATGCCCTCGTCGGCAAGCCGCTGCTCGGCGTCGACCAGCAGATCTTCCAGCACCCGCTCGCCGGCGCGGTCGTGGGTGACCAGCTGGACCAGGCTGTCGCATTCGGCGGTCGCATACTCGGGATGGCTGCCCACGTCGAGGTAAAGCCGCGCGCCATTGCGCAGGAAAACATTCGAGCTGCGACCCCAGGAGACCACCCGGCGGAACAAGTAGCGAGCCACCTCGTCCGGGCTGAGACGGCGGTGACCATGAAAAGTGCAGGTAACACCGAACTCGGTCTCGATGCCCATGATTCGTCGCTGCACGAGATCGAGCGTACTGGCTGTCGGCGCGACTGGTGCGGAACCCCACTGTGGAGAATGTCGACGGGCCAGTGCTCTGACCTGCCGGGGTGGGGCGCTGGCGGGCCAACGTTAGACCGCACGTCGATGGGCGCGAGCCGGCAATTCATTCGGTCTGCCCTGAATAGTGCGGTAGAGTCGACGTTGCTCGTTGCCGCGAGCACATTCGTAAGAAAGGCGTTTCCAACAACCGTGGATAAACCCAGGGTCGCGGAGAATCCGCGGCCGGACCACGTAATCGCACACATCAGCGACACTCACCTCATAGCCGGCGACGGCGAACTGTACGCAGCTGTCGACGCCGACGCCCGATTATCCGAGATGCTTGAGCGGCTCGAGAGTTCGCAAACGCGCCCCGACGCATTGATCTTTACCGGCGACCTCGCCGACACCGGCCATCCAGACGCTTATCGCAAGCTGCGTGGACTGGTCGAGCCCTTGGCCGATCGCCTCGGTGCTCAGGTCATCTGGGTGATGGGTAACCACGACAACCGAGCGGCGTTGGGCGAACATCTGCTGCGCGAGGCGCCGACGATGGCCCCGTTGGACCGGGTGCACGATGTCGCCGGCTTACGTGTCATCGTCTTGGACACCTCCGTTCCCGGCCACCACCACGGGGAGATCACGATCGAGCAGCTGCAGTGGCTCGCTGCGCAACTCGCCGAACCCGCCCCCTTCGGCACCATCCTGGCGATGCACCACCCGCCGATTCCCAGCGTGCAGGACCTCGCCGTCATGGTGGAGCTGCGCGACCAAGCCCGACTGGCACAGGTCCTACGCGGCACCGACGTCCGCAGCATCCTCGCCGGGCACCTGCACTACTCCACCACGGCCACCTTCGCCGGCATCCCCGTCTCAGTGGCCTCGGCCAGCTGCTATACCCAGGACCTGCTGACGCCTGGAACCCGAGGTCACGATCGTGCACAAGCGTTCAACCTCGTGCACTGCTATCCAGAAACGGTTGTGCACACCGTCATACCGTTGGCCTCCGGCCCTACCGTGGGTCGGTTCGTCCCGCCTGAGGCCGTGCAGCGTGAACTGGCCGGTGCCGGCGTGAGCATCGTGCCCGCGAGCCGGATACCGCGCATCCCACGGCAGCTCGCGCGCACTTAGGCTTCACGCGTCACCGGCTGTGCGCTCCCACGGCGCCGGAACCGGGAAGTAGCTCTCCAGGAACTCGCCAACCGTGCGTGCGCGCTCGGCCGCGTCCACCTCGGGGAAGCTGCCGTCGTTGAGGCAGAAGAAGTCGAACTTACGCTTCTTCAGCAACTCCGGCAGTTTCGCCAGCCCGGACCGCAATGTGGTGTCCACGTAGAGCACCTTCGCGGACTCATTCTGCACCGCCCGCCCAGTCATCAAGGCGTAGTAGTGGTACAGCGAGTTGGTCACCGAGATATCGGTGCTCGCGCGGAAGCGGCTCGCCTGAGTGCGCGCGAAGTCGTCCGGGAACTCACGTTCGAGTTCCAGCAGCACGCTCTTACGCAGCGGAGCAGCGGTGTGCTCGAGGTGGCGGGTGATGATCTTCCCGAACCTCTCCCGCAGCAGTTGCCGGTTGACGCGTGCCGCGTTCTCGAAGCCGCTGCGCTCGGGGTTGTTGCTCCCGAGACCGATGCGGGTACCAGCTTCGATGAACTTGGTGACCCCGCCGGGTGAGAAGAACATCGTCGGCACGAGCGACCGGCCGAAGAACATGTCGTCGTTGGAGTAGAGGAAATGTTCTGCCAGACCGGGGATGTGATGCAGCTGGGCCTCCACCGCGTGGCTGTTGTACACCGGCAGCGCGGACAGGTCGGTGAAGTGGTCCTCGGCGCGCACTATGGTGATCTTTGGGTGCGGAGCGAGCCATTCCGGCACAGGGGAATCGGTTGCGAGGAAAATCCGCCGCAGCCACGGCGCGAACACGTGCACTGAACGCAGGGCGTACTTCAGCTCGTCGATCTGGCGGACCCGCGCGTCGGCGTCATCCCCTTCGCCGACAACGTGATTCGCCATGTACGCCGCGCGTTGTGCGCGGAACTCCGGATCGTTGCCATCAACCCAAGAGAACACCATGTCGATGTCGAATGTGACGTCGCTTGCGTGTGGGGTGAACATCCCGGCGATGGTCGGCCACACGTGTCCGTGCAGTTCGACACTGCTGTGCACAACCTCGCTCAGCGGCAATGCCTTTCGGGTCAGCGAGTTCTCGATCGGGCAGATCGCCTGTTGCCCGTCGAACACCCAGAACTGCAGCTCCACCCCGGCAGAAGCGCCGAAACGCATGCCCGAACGCGGGCATTCGCGCTTACGGAACACACGCAGCAGTCGCGGGTCCGGCTCCGCCGACAACAAACCGTCACCGAGGTACACCGAGCGGCGCCTGGTCCCGTCGAGGACCTTGGCGTGCAGCGGCACTTCGAGGCATGCGGCCATCAAGGCGTTGGCAACTCGGCCGCGCAGGCCAATGTCCACGACGAGCGCCGGGCGCCCGTCCGCACCACGGATGAGCAAAAACGGAATGCCCGCCATGTCCAGCTCCGCGCGGACAAACAACAAGTCCTCGACCATCGCCTCATACGGGGTCAGGCGCGGCCCAAGGCTTGAGCCGAAGACGGGGACGTCGATCGTGCTGGTCATGGGAACACCTGCCTTCCACCCTCGATGTCGGTTCGAGACGCGCACGAAGAGGGTGCCCGCGAAGCGGTGAAGCGGCGACGATGCCCTCACACGTTGAGCTTTGGCACTGGGCGACGTATCCCCGGCAGAGCCGGGAAAGCCACTTGGGATCACCCCTTAAGCCGGGAAGATCTGTCCTGATCTTGGGCGTCTCTCGACGTCGTGAGATCAGTGGCCTATGTTCGTTCCGAAGCCTCGCCTAACGAGGTGCTCACGCAGGATAGCTCGGGTTCGAACTCCCGGCAACCATGCTGGGCCGCAGCAAAACGGCAGCAACATGCTGAAAGCGGAAATTGACCCCTGCGCAGGTGGCTGCCACCGATAAATGATCGAATTGGCACGCCATCAATGGTTTCACCGGCGCCGTCACAGGTGGGCAACGGCCAATGTCAGCAACCCAGGGCCGTCAGCCGTAGTCGAGCGGCCATCAGGATGACGCCGAGCGCGTTTGCGCCGGGAATATCGCAATGCTCGTCGCAGCTACACGAACCCCAGGTTTGGTCATGCCAGGTGTTTCCTTCCACCAGCAGCGACCCTTCAGTGGCAAGCAAGCGGCGAGCCAGCTCGGCGTTGTGATCGAACTTCGCGCGAACCACCTCTTCCATCGCCACGAATTTGGCGCCGGCTTCCCAGCCGTCGACCAAAGGCGCGGCCCGGCCGATTCGCTTGGCCTGCGCCGGATCGTCGGTGTCACGGATCGCGGCGATGGCTGATGCATCTCGCGTCTTGGCCGCGGCGAAGGCGTGCTCGCTCGTCGCGTATAGCCAACCTCTATGCGGGGTGGGAGCTGCAGCAAAATTCGAAAGAAACAAGTAGTCACCCGAAAAGGTGTCGATGACCGGAATATGAAGCGCGTTAATCGGGCACCTCCGCAGCTTGCACTTCCACTGTGCGCCAAGCTACGCGAGACGCCGGACAGACGTCGGCGCGAAAACGTGTGGCGGAACCCGAGCCCCTGAACTACTTCGACGACTTGCCGCTACCCGAGCCGGAGCCGCTGGGTTTCGGCAGCAGTGAATCCAGCGCGGACCCGGTGATGCGCCGAAACGCGCGCCGCGGCCGCTTTGCGTCGAGGATGGCCACCTCCAAGGAGGACACCCCCAGGCTGGGCTGATCGCTGCCGGAACCGGAGCTCTCGCTGCTGCCTGCGCGCAGCGCCTCGACCGCGATTCGGACCGCGTCGGTCAGGTCGGCGTTTTCGGCGTAGGAGTCTTTGAGCGCGGTGGTGATCGGCTCGGTTGTACCGCCCATCACGACGAAATGCGGCTCGTCGGCGATCGACCCGTCGTAGGTGATCCGGTACAGCTCCGGCGGTTTCGTCTCGCCGTAGTGAGCGACCTCGGCCACGCACAATTCAACCTCGTAGGGCTTGGCCTGTTCGGTGAAGATGGTGCCCAGCGTCTGGGCGTACACGTTGGCCAGCTGCCGGCCGGTGACGTCGCGGCGGTCATAGGCGTAGCCGCGGGTATCGGCGAACTGGATCCCGCCGCGGCGCAGGTTGTCGAACTCGTTAAACTTGCCCGCCGCAGCGAAGCCGACACGGTCGTAGAGCTCGCTGATCTTCTGCAGTGACCGCGACGGGTTCTCGGCGACGAACAGAACGCCGCCGGCGTAAGCCAGCGCGACCACGCTGCGGCCCCGCGCGATGCCCTTGCGCGCGAGCTCGCTGCGCTCGCGCATCGCCTGCTCGGGCGAAATGAAGTACGGAAAGCTCACGAGTCACCCCGCGACCGCTCGGCATCGGGCCCGAACGTATCGCTTCGCGACCGGCGTTCGATGACCTCGCGCGCCAACTCCGCGATGCGCTGCTCGGGCACGTCGACCGCGCCGTCCACGCCGATGGTGACCGCGGTCGGGTAGATGCCGCGAACCAGATCCGGCCCGCCGGTGGCCGAATCGTCGTCGGCGGCGTCGTAGAGCGCTTCTATGGCTACCCGCAGCCCTGAATCGGCATCCGTCACTTGCGAGTAGAGCTTCTTCACCGACGACTTGGCGAAGATCGACCCCGAACCCACGGCCTGGTAGCCCTCTTCTTCGATGTTCCAGCCGCCGGCGGCGTCGAACGACACGATGCGGCCCGCCTTCTGCGGGTCCGGGTCGTCGATGTCGAAGCCGACCAGCAGCGGTAGCGCGACCAAGCCCTGCATCGCCGCGCCCAGGTTGCCGCGAACCATGATCGCGAGCCGGTTGACCTTGCCGGCAAACGTCATCGGTACGCCTTCGAGCTTCTCGTAGTGCTCGAGTTCGACCGCGTAGAGCCGGGCGAACTCAACGGCGATCGCCGCAGTGCCGGCGATGCCGGTCGCTGTGTAGTCGTCGGTGATGTAGACCTTCTGCATGTCGCGCCCGGCAATCATGTTGCCCTGGGTCGAGCGCCGGTCGCCGGCGATGACGACACCGCCTGGGTATTTCAGAGCCACGATCGTGGTGCCGTGCGGTAGTTGGGCACCGGGCGCTATGCTGCCGGGCGCTACGCCGCCACCCGTGGCCACCGGCAATAGCTCCGGCGCCTGGCGGCGCAGGAAGTCAGTGAACGAGGACAGGTCTACAGGGCTAGCTGGGGCTCCGGGGAATGCTGAGTTAGTGGCCAGGTGATCGCGGAACGGCCAGGTCACTGTCCGCCCTTTTGGACGTACGCGCGGACGAAGTCCTCGGCATTCTCCTCGAGCACGTCGTCGATCTCGTCGAGCAGATCGTCGGTTTCCTCGGTCAGCTTCTCGCGACGCTCTTGGCCCGCGGCGGCGTTGGCGGCGAATTCGTCCTCTTCGCCGCCGCCACCGCCACGCTTGGTCTGCTCCTGCGCCATCGCCGCCTCCTGCTTGCT
>JAFAQO010000659.1 GCA_019246375.1 Mycobacterium sp.
CGGCGGTATCGGCAAGCCTGCGCTATGTCGCCGCCTGGAATGCGGCTTTCCTGCCGTCCAAGGACCTGACTGAAGGCATTTCGGCGACGTTCGCCAAGCGGCCGCCGCAGTTCACCGGGGAATGACCTATATGACCCCGCCGGCGACGATGCAGAGCGAAGCGATGAGGAGGAGCGGCGCACATGACCCCAGACGGCCGGATCCGCGTGCCGACGGACCTCGACGCCGTCACGGCGGTCGGCGAAGAAGAACACTCCACGATCGACAAAGCCGCAGTCGAACGGATCTGGCAGGCCGCCCGGCACTGGTATCAGGCCGGAATGCATCCTGCTATCCAACTGTGTCTGCGACACAACGGACGGGTCATCCTCAACCGCGCGATCGGGCACGGCTGGGGCAACGCCCCGACCGACCCGCCGGATGCCGAGAAGATCCCGGTGACCACCGAGACGCCATTCTGCGTCTACTCCTCGGCCAAGGCCATCACCGCCACCGTCGTCCACATGCTCGTGGAACGCGGTTACTTCTCGCTCGATGATCGAGTCTGCGAGTACCTGCCCACCTACACCAGTCACGGCAAGCACCGCACGACGATCCGGCATGTGCTGACACACAGCGCAGGCGTGCCGTTCCCCACCGGTCCACGGCCGGACATCAGCCGGGCAGACGACAGCGAGTACGCCCGCGAACAGTTGGGCAAATTGAAGCCGCTCTACCGGCCGGGACTGGTCCACATCTACCACGCGCTGACGTGGGGCCCGCTGATGCGGGAAATCGTTTCAGCCGCCGCGGGCAAGGACATTCGAGAGATACTCGCCGCTGAGATCCTCGACCCACTCGGATTCCGCTGGACCAACTTCGGTGTCGCCAAGGAGGATGTCCCGCTAGTGGCTCCGAGTCACGCCACAGGCAGGCCGCTGCCGGCCCCGATCGCGAAGGTTTTCCGCAAGGCGATCGGCGGAACGGTGCACGAGATCATCCCGGTGACCAACAACCCGTTCTTCCTCACTACGGTGGTGCCGTCGTCCAACACCGTCTCGAACGCATACGAGCTGTCCCGCTTCGCCGAAATGCTGCGCCGCGGTGGAGAACTCGACGGCGTGCAAGTGATGCAGCCGGAGACCCTTCGCAACGCCGTGACGGAATGCCGACGCTTGCGGCCGGATTTCGCGGTAGGACTGGCACCGCTTCGCTGGGGCTCTGGATACATGCTGGGGTCGACGAGATTCGGACCGTTCGGCCGCAACGCACCCGCCGCATTCGGGCACCTAGGTTTGGTCAACATCGCCATCTGGGCCGACCCCGAGCGCGGGCTTGCCGCCGGCCTCGTGAGCAGCGGCAAACCCGGCAGGGATCCCGCGGCCGACCGCTACAGCGCCTTGATGAACACCATCACCGCAGCGATCCCGCCGACAGCCACTGGATAACGTCGGCAACCCAACGATTGGGATCACGGGGGACGGGAACACTTGGGTATGTCTACCTACCGAGTGATCAACCCCCATGGCGAGGTCGTCGCCACCAAGGACATCGCCAGTGCCGACGACGCGCACGCATGGTTCGTCGACGAGAAGGCCGACAACAGCGAACTCGGCTGGCGGATGGAAGTCAACATCGACGGCGACTGGCGCTTCTTCGACCAGACCGAGGGCGACCGGACATAAACGTTGGCATCGTTTGTCGGTGAAGTCGGCGGGCAACCCCGATACGCATGAACGCCGAACACTTCCGCCGACTGCTGACCACCAAGGGCCCCTTCGCGTCGGTCTATTTCGAGGATTCACACGACACCGAGGACGCTGAAACGCAGCTTGGCCTCAAGTGGCGTGGGATGCGCGAGCAGCTGATCGACCAGGGCGCCGACGAATCGGTCGTCACCGGTATCGAGGATGCGGTCTTGAACTTGCGGGCGCCGATCGGCCGCAGCGGTCGTGGGGTGGTCGCCGCGTCCGGCGGCGTCGTCCTCAACGAGCATCTGCTTCGGCCAGCCGCCACAACCATCGTGCGAGTGTCGGAGCTGCCCTACATCGTCCCGATCGTCGAGCACGGCTTCGAGCACCCGAACTACGTGTTAGTGGCAGTCGACCACACCGGCGCCGACATCACCCTCCACCGCAACGGCGCTCTCGGCTCTGAAACCGTTGACGGCGGCGGCTATCCGGTGCACAAGGCGTCCGGAGCCGAAACCGCCGGGTATGGCGACCCGCAGCTACGCACAGATGAGGCCGCCCGTAAGAACATCCGCGCGGTCGCCGACCGCGTCGCCGAACTGGTCGACCAAACCGCGGCCGACGTCATTTTCGTCGTCGGCGAAGTACGGTCACGGTCCGACCTGCAGGCCGCTCTGCCGGAACGGGTCGCGGGCCGCGCGGTCGAGCTGCAGGTCGGCGCGCGGCACAGCGGGCACGACTTCACGGAGGTGCAGCAAGCCATCGAGGCCGAGTTCGTCAAGCGTCGCCTCGCTGTGATCGATAAGGCCGCGCAACAGTTTGCGGCAGAGATCGGCCGGCAATCCGGGTTGGCCGCCGAAGGGGTCGGTGCCGTGTGCTCGGCCTTGCGTCAGGGCGCGGTCGAAACACTGATCATCGGTGACCTGGAGGAAGCCACGGTGGTGGCCGATGAGGATCTGACGACCATCGCCCCGAACGCCGACGTGCTTTCCGAGCAGGGCGCAGCGCCGGCCAAGACATTGCGGGCCGATGAGGCGCTGCCGTTTTTCGCAGTATCGATCGGGGCGGCGCTGGTGCGCACTGACGAGCGGATCAGCCCAGCCGACGGTGTCGGGGCCGTACTGCGCTATGCACCAACGCTGCACTGATACCGGACTGGGCGCGAAAGCGGTGGCGGAGGAAACGAAAGTAGGCCTGTATCAACGCTTCCACACACGATGACCGGCGTGACTAACCAGGTTGTCAAAGTACCCCTCTGTGGTCTTGCCCACACCCTAAGCGGGCGCGGCCGCCGCGGGAACCTGGCGTTGGTGCGGACCATGACCGAGAAAGGCGGCGCCTGATGTGCCTGATCCTCGCCGAAATGGCTTACTGCGTTCGGCGCCGTGCCGACCGCA
>JAFAQO010000664.1 GCA_019246375.1 Mycobacterium sp.
CCGCGCCACAAGCAGAGACAAGGCTAGTCCTAAGACCAACCAAGCTCTCGACCACGGACAACTGAATGCAGACCTCCCAATACCAGTGAGCGGATACGCCGCTCATCTACGCCCGGAACGGAGGCCGGGCCCCGGAGCAGTCAGTCGGGAACGGACTGGGATCAGACCTCCGCGAAGAAAGAGGATCGCCACATATGGCTCGACTTGTGGGCGTTGACCTGCCGCGCGATAAGCGCATGGAGGTCGCGCTGACCTACATCTACGGCATCGGCCGCACCCGTTCGAACGAGATTCTGTCCGCCACCGGCATCGACCGCGACCAACGCAGCAAGGACCTCACCGACGATCAGCTGGCCAGGCTGCGTGATTACATCGAAGCCAATCTCCGGGTGGAGGGCGATCTGCGCCGCGAGGTGCAGGGCGACATCCGCCGCAAGATCGAGATCGGCTGCTACCAGGGCCTGCGGCACCGCCGTGGCCTGCCGGTGCGTGGCCAGCGGACCAAGACCAACGCACGGACCCGCAAGGGCCCCAAGCGCACCATCGCCGGCAAGAAGAAGGCCAGGTAAGCATGCCACCGAAGAAGACAACCGCGGGCCCCAAGAAGGGGCAGAAAACTCGTCGGCGGGAAAAGAAGAACGTCCCGCACGGCGCTGCCCACATCAAGAGCACCTTCAACAACACGATCGTGACCATCACCGATCCCCAGGGCAACGTCATCGCCTGGGCGTCGTCGGGCCATGTCGGCTTCAAGGGTTCGCGTAAGTCCACCCCGTTCGCCGCACAGTTGGCCGCCGAGAACGCCGCACGCAAGGCCCAGGAGCACGGCATGCGCAAGGTCGACGTGTTCGTGAAGGGCCCGGGCTCGGGTCGCGAGACCGCGATCCGGTCGCTACAGGCCGCCGGTCTGGAGGTCGGCGCGATCTCTGATGTCACCCCCCAGCCGCATAACGGCTGCCGTCCGCCCAAGCGCCGCAGGGTCTAGGAGGAGAGAAGAACATATGGCCCGTTACACCGGCCCCATCACGCGCAAATCGCGCCGGCTACGCACCGACCTGGTCGGTGGCTCGCAGGCTTTCGAGAAGCGTCCGTATCCGCCCGGCCAGCACGGCCGCGCCCGGATCAAGGAGAGCGAGTACCTGTTGCAGCTGCAGGAGAAGCAGAAGGCCCGCTTCACCTACGGCGTGATGGAGAAGCAGTTCCGCCGCTACTACGAAGAGGCGAATCGCCATGCCGGGAAGACCGGTGAGAGGCTGCTGCAAATCCTGGAGAGCCGGCTCGACAATGTGGTCTACCGGGCCGGGCTGGCGCGCACCCGCCGGATGGCCCGACAGTTGGTCAGCCACGGCCACTTCACCGTCAACGGCGTCAAGGTGAACGTTCCCAGCTACCGGGTGTCGCAATACGACATCATCGATGTGCGGGACAAGTCGCTGAACACGTTGCCGTTTCAGATCGCTCGCGAGACCGCAGGCGATCGTCCGCTCCCCGGCTGGCTGCAGGTGGTCGGCGAGCGTCAGCGCATCCTGATCCACCAGCTGCCCGAGCGGGCGCAGATCGACGTCCCGCTCACTGAGCAGCTGATCGTCGAGTTTTACTCGAAGTAGTGCTGGAGCCGCGGAGGCGGCGACCAGATAACAGAGCCGGCATCAAATAGCGGGTGCCGAGAAGGAGAAAGAAAACACAATGCTGATCTCACAGCGACCCACCCTGTCCGAAGAGGTCATTACCGATAACCGTTCGCAGTTCGTCATCGAGCCGTTGGAGCCGGGATTCGGTTACACACTGGGCAATTCGCTTCGGCGCACGCTGCTGTCGTCGATTCCCGGTGCGGCGGTTACCAGCATCCGCATCGACGGCGTGCTGCACGAGTTCACCACCGTGCCCGGCGTCAAGGAAGACGTCACCGACGTCATTTTGAACCTCAAGGGTCTGGTGGTGTCCTCAGAGGAAGACGAGCCGGTGACGATGTACCTGCGCAAGCAGGGCCCAGGTGAGGTCACCGCCGGTGACATCGTTCCGCCGGCCGGTGTCACGGTGCACAATCCCGACATGCACATCGCGACGCTGAACGACAAGGGCAAGCTGGAGGTCGAGCTCGTCGTC
>JAFAQO010000727.1 GCA_019246375.1 Mycobacterium sp.
GAAATCGGGCCGCGGCGGCCTACGTGATGTCCATTTGCTGGACGCGCTGGCCATCGCCCAGCTCACCGACCGTGTCACTGTCCTCGAACCGGGCAACGTGAGAGGTTCGGTGACCGCCGCATACCTCACCCTGCTCGACGTCCGTACCGAACTGCACCGTGTCTCCGGGCGCGGGCACGACCTGCTGTTGGCTCAATATGCCGACGAGATCAGTGCTGCCCTGGACGTGGGCGACCGATATGACCTGTCGCGGGCGTTGTCAGACGCAGCCCGCACCATCAGCTATCGCGTCGACGCTGGACTGCGGTCAGCCGCGAACGCGCTGCCGCGGCGCGGTATATCGGCGATCCGGCGGCGTCCGCGCCGACCGCTGGACGAAGGTGTGGTCGAGTACGGCGGGGAGATCGTGCTGGCCCGCGACGCCCGACCGGAAAGCGACCCCGGTCTGGCGCTGCGGGTGGCAGCCGCATCGGCGGTCACGGGGCTGCCCATCGCGGCGTCCACGTTGAGCCGACTGGCCGATACCGCGCCGGAGCTGCGTGTGCCGTGGCCACGCGAGGCATTCGACAATCTACTGGTCTTGTTGGCCGCCGGCCCGAACACGGTTGCGACCATCGAGGCGCTCGACCGCACAGGGCTGTGGGGCCGGCTTTTCCCGGAGTGGGAAGCTATCCGCGACCTACCGCCCCGCGACGTCATCCACATCTGGACGGTGGACCGTCATCTCGCCGAAACTGCCTCGCGCGCAAGGGTTTTCACGACGCGCGTCGCGCGACCCGACCTGCTTTTGCTGGCAGCGCTGCTGCACGACATCGGGAAAGGGCGCAGAACTGATCACGCCGTGATCGGCGCTCAGTTGGCCACCCAGATCGGCACCAGACTGGGTATGTGGCCGTCGGACGTCCAGATGCTTTCGACCTTGGTGGCCCAGCACCTGTTGTTGTCGAAAACCGCGACGCGGCACGACCTCAACGACCCACAGACCATTGCCACCGTCTGCGATGCGCTGCACGGTGACCCGATACTGCTGGATGTTCTGCACGCGCTGACGGAGGCCGATTCGCTGGCCACCGGCCCCGCAGTGTGGAGCGATTGGAAAGCCTTGTTGGTTGGCGACCTGGTGCGGCGCTGCCGACTGGCGATGGCCGGTGAGCCGTTGCCGCACGCCAACCCGATTGACCCCGAATACCTTTCGCTTGCAGCAGACCACGGGGTGCATGTGCAGTTGCGGCACCACGGCAGTCGGCGTATCTACAACGCCGTGATGATCGCTCCCGACCAGCGGGGGCTGCTGTCCAAAGCCGCAGGCGTGCTGGCGCTGAATTCGTTGCGGGTGCATTCGGCGTCGGTGAACATCCACAACGGCGCTGTGATCAACGAATTCGTCGTCTCACCGCATTTCGGTCCTCCGGCCGCTGAAGGATTGCTACGTCAGCAGCTCATCACTGCGATCGATGGCGAGCTGGACGTCCTGGGCATGCTGGACAAGCGGGCCCGTGACGCCAACACGGCCGAGTCCACTCGTGCGGGGAAGGTGCAGGCCGGGGTACCTGCCAATCCCTCGACCGCTCCGCCGCGCATTCTCTGGTCGGACGGCACCGCGCCCGGGCGGTCGATCGTCGAAATTCGCGCGGCCGACCGGCCGGGCTTGCTCGCGCTGCTCACTGGGGCGCTGGAGCGCGCCGGGGTGGACATCGTCTGGGCGAAGGCCGCCACGTGGGGTTCGACGGTGGACGACGTATTCTGCGTGGTGCTGCCGCCGCCCCGGGCGGGCGAGGCAACCACAGATGTGCAGGCAGCGCTGGAGCGCGACCTGTTCGAAGTGTTGCGCTCCACCGCTGCCGACCAGTCCGCCGAGCAGGCCAGCTAGTGGTAGCGAGCGTCCCTTATACGTCGCCCCCTTTTCCGTCACGCGAGATTTCTGTCATACAAGCACCGTTTTGGGCATCACGGTCGGCTTGAAGCCGTATCGCGGGGCGCCAAAGCCGTAGCCCCCGCGCCCGGCCGAGGCCACTGACGGCATCCCGGCCGGCAGCACCCCCACCGGGGTGGTTTCTTCCGGGATCGTCCAGCCGGTGGCCTCCAACGCCGAAGCGCCGGTCTCGGCTTCCGGGGCGGCTGCTGACAAACTGGGCGGCACTGACAACCTGCCCACCAGGGACGCCTGGCCCGCACCCGCCAACACCGGCGCCCCACCAAAGCCGCCGGCCGAGATGCCGGCCGCAGGCGCCGTGGCG
>JAFAQO010000430.1 GCA_019246375.1 Mycobacterium sp.
CCCACACCGGTGTGGGCTTGGGACGACCGTTTTTGGTGAAGGTGGTCAACAGGATGTATTGCGATCTCGCGAGGTCGGCGAAGGTGGGTTGCACAGGGTCAATCTAGCGGTCACCCACCGGGTAGTTTCGCCACCAGCGTGTTCAGCCTTCCAAGTCACCTTCGGTTTCCAGCAGCACCTGACGCAGCCCGTCGATGGTGGCCGGTTGCGGCTGGGACCACATCCCGCGCCCGGCCGCCTCCAGCAATCGTTCGGCCATCCCATGCAGCGCCCACGGGTTGGACTCGGCCATGAATTTGCGATTGTCCGGATCGAGCACGTAGCGCTCGGTGAGTTGTTCGTACATCCAGTCAGCCATCACTTTTGCGGTGGCGTCGTAGCCGAACAGGTAGTCGACGGTCGCGGCCATTTCGAAGGCGCCCTTGTAACCATGCCGGCGCATCGCGGTCATCCAGCGCGGATTGACGACCCGGGCGCGAAAAACCCGGACGGTCTCCTCTGACAGGGTGCGGGTGCGGATCGCCTCGGGGCGGGTGTTGTCGCCGACGTAGGCGGCCGGCGGCTGACCGGTCAACGCACGAACGGTGGCCACCATGCCCCCGTGGTATTGGAAGTAGTCGTCCGAGTCGGCGATGTCGTGTTCACGGGTGTCGGTGTTCTTGGCGGCCACGGCGATGCGCCGATACTGCCGGTTCATGTCGTCGGTTGCCGCACGACCGTCCAGACCGCGGCCGTAGGCGAATCCGCCCCACGCGGTGTAGACCTGTGCGAGGTCGGCGTCGTCCCGCCAGTTGCGGCTGTCGATCAGCTGTAGCAGCCCCGCCCCGTAGGTACCTGGTTTGGAGCCGAAAATCCTTGTGGTGGAACGACGGTGGTCCCCGTGCTGGGCCAGATCCGCTTGGGCGTGGGCTCGCGGGTAGTTGTCGTCGCCCGGCTCGTCGAGGCCGACGACCAACTGCACCGCGTCATCGAGCATGGTCACGACGTGCGGGAAGGCGTCACGGAAGAACCCGGAGATCCGCACTGTCACGTCGATGCGGGGTCGTCCCAGTTCCGCGAGCGGAATCGGCTCCAGATTCACCACGCGGCGTGACGCGTCATCCCAGACCGGCCGAACACCCAGTAGTGCAAGCACTTCGGCGATGTCGTCGCCGGCGGTGCGCATCGCCGAGGTTCCCCACACCGACAGGCCGACCGACCGCGGCCAGCTTCCATAGTCGTCGCGGTAGCGCGCCAGCAGCGAATCAGCCATTGCGACACCGGTTGCCCACGCGAGCCGCGACGGGACAGCCTTGGGGTCCACCGAGTAGAAGTTGCGCCCCGTGGGCAGCACATTGACCAGGCCGCGCAGCGGCGACCCCGACGGCCCCGCCGCGATGAACCGGCCGTCCAATGCTTTCAAGACCTGCTCTATTTCGCCCGCTGTGCCGGCCAGCCGGGGCACCACCTCGATGGCGGCGAACCGCAGCACCGCCGCGACCGCCGGATCGTCGGTAAGCCGGTCGACGACGTCGGGATCCCAGCCGGTGGCCTGCAGCGCCTCAACCAATCGGCGGGCTTGGGCTTCGGCCTCATCGACCGACAATCGCACGTCGGTGCCGTCCTCAGCCAGCCCCAGCGCCTGACGCAGACCAGGCATCGAGTGCTCGCCGCCGAAGAGTTGGCGCGCCCGCAGTATCGCCAAGACCAGATCCAATTCGGCTGCGCCACTGGGTTTTTGACCGAGGATATGTAATCCGTCGCGAATCTGAACGTCTTTGATCTCGCACAGCCACCCGTCGACGTGCAGCAGCATCTCGTCGAACGACTCGTCGGCGGGTCTCTCGGTCAAACCCAGGTCGTGGTCCATCTCGGCTGCCCGGATCAGCGTCCAGATCTGCTGCCGGATAGCCGGCAACTTGCCGGGGTCGAGTGCCGCGACGTTGGCGTGCTCATCGAGCAGTTGCTCCAAACGGGCTAGGTCGCCGTAGGTTTCGGCACGGGCCATCGGCGGGATGAGGTGATCGACGAGCACCGCGTGCGCTCGCCGCTTAGCCTGGGTGCCCTCTCCGGGGTCGTTGACCAGGAACGGATAGATCAGCGGCATATCACCCAACGCGGCGTCAGATCCGCAGGCCGCCGACATGCCCAGGGTCTTGCCGGGCAGCCACTCTAGGTTGCCGTGCTTGCCCAGGTGCACGACGGCGTGTGCTTGAAAACCGTTGGGAAAGCCACTGTCCAGCCAGTGGTAGGCGGCCAGGTAGTGGTGGCTGGGC
>JAFAQO010000736.1 GCA_019246375.1 Mycobacterium sp.
CGGCGGTACCGGCGATCCCGGCGGCGTTGGTGGCGATTCCGGCGGCGGCGCCAATCCCGGCGGCAGCGGCGTTCCCCTCCACTGGTCCGAAGATATTGTCGCGGAAGAAGTTGACCCGGTCGTCGGGCGGGATGCCCTGCGCGAGCAGGTTCGGATCAAGCGGGTAGGCGCCGAATACGTGCTGCCTCATTGCCATCGGTTCGAATGGCTTGTCGCTGTTGCCGATTTCGACTGTCGGCGCGCGCTTTCCGGGATGCATCACACAGGGATAGTTGCGCGCGCCGCGAACCGCGATCGGTGAATCCTGCGGCAGTTTGCAGTACAGCCCGTCCGGCGTATCGGCTATCGTGAGGTCGGCTGGGTTACGCCATTGGTTGGGCGGTAGGAAACCGACCGTGCACGCCGGCGGATCACTGACGGTGACTGTGAAGTTGCCGCGGGACAGCCCGACCGGGTTTTTCGGCTGACTGAACGATTGAATAGCGGCCACGAACGGCGGCAGCATCACCAAGACTTGCTCCAGCGAAGCATGGTAGGCCACCAAGATCTCGCCGACGGTGCTGAGGTTGGCGAGCAAGACCGGCAACGTCGGTTTGATCTGCTCGAGCAGCCGTGACGCCTCGTCCAAGGCGCCGGGCCCGCGTTCCAGCAGGGTGCGCACCTGAGGGTCGTCGGTCACGAACTGGTCGGTGACTCCGGCGAGGCTGTGCGCCCACAGCCGGATCGCGTCGGTGGTTTGTGCTTGCGAGTCCAGCAGCGGCGCGGTGTCCTCGGTAAGGGTTCGTGCGCGGTCGGCGACGCCGTTGAGGTCGCCGGAGAGTCGCGCTGTCGAGTCGAACAGCGACCCGAAATCGTAGCCTGCCCCGTTGAATCCCTTGAACGATTCCTCGAGCAAAGTGCTGAGTTTGCCCTTGGGGATGCTGTTGACCAGGGCACTGGTCCTATCGAGCAGGGGCCCGACCGGTTGCGGAATCGTGGCGTCGCCCATGGCGATGACTGAACCGTTGTGCAGGTAGGGCGGCGAGTCGGTTCGCGGCCGCAGATCCACATACTGTTCGCCCACCGCGGAGACGCTGCGCACCTCTGCTTGCAGATTCGAAGGGATTTTCTGCGAAGAGTTAAGGGAGAGCGTCGCTTTCGCGCCGTGGGGTGTCAACGCCACCGCGGTCACCTTGCCGACCTGTACCCCGCGGTAGGTCACGTTGCTGAACTGGTAGAGCCCACCGGCGGCGGGTAGCTCCACCGTGACCGTCATCCGCCCGATCCCCAACAGGGTCGCGGCATGGATGTAGTTGAGGACCATCACGATCACACCGATGGTCCCCACGATCGTAAAAATCGCCAGCTGAATACGGACAAAACGGCTTAGCAGCATCAGCCACCCCCATCCGTCGGTGGAGTCGCGTACGGCGGCATCGGCCCGTGTCCCACCTCAGCCGGAAGCGGTGCGCCGAGTGGCGGAGCCGGTGGGGCCGGTGGCGGCGGGCCCGGCGGTGGCTGTGGTGGCGCCGTTGGTGGCGGCGTTGGCGGTATGGGTCGTGGCGGTTGGGCATTGGCTGCGGGACAATTTGGGTCCGCCCCGTTACACGCACCTATTGGCGGAGGCGGCAGCGGTGCGCCATATATTGGTTGCGGCCCGGCCGTGGGCGTCAGCGGAGCATCGACGGGTGGCGGCACCGGTCCGGGAGCCCCCGGATGAAGCGGATCGGGCGTGTACTGGTATCGCAAGTAATACGGATCCCCGGGTGCCGGTATCTTCTCCGCGCCCATCCGTTCCCAATGCGTGCCCAGCAAGGTTTCGCTTCTGAGCGCGTAGTTCGTCAAGTCGAGGACGACATACACGTTCACGTAGTCGCCTCTGAAGGCGCGGTCGATGATGCCCTGCGGGAACGGGAACGTCGGCGCTTGGGCCAGTGCCATGTCGAGTTCCGGTCCGACGTCCGCCAGCGCACGAATCGTCGGCTCTAGATTCCGCAGGTTTGTGACCAGATCGGACCCCGCATCGTTGATGAGCCGGGTCGCGGTGTCGCTGAACACGCGCAGTTTGTCCAGCGCGGTAGTGATGCGCGGCCGTTCTCTGGTCAGCACTTCCAGCGCGGGCGGTATCTTACGCAGCGCGGCCGTGATGACATCGCGCTGGCCGGCCAGCGTGTCGGCGAACCGGTTCAAACCCTGTATCGACGCGACCAGGTTGTCGCGCTGCTGGTCGAGTGTGCCCACGAACCTGTCGAGTCGGATAAGCAGATCGCGCACCGCGCCTGAACGCCCGGACAACGCGGCGTTGAAATTGTGGATGATGTCGCCGATCTGTCCCAGGCCGCCGGAGTTCAGAACCACCGATAGCGACGACAGAGTCTGCTCCGTCGACGGGTAGGTCGACGACCTGTTCAGCGGAATCGTGGCGCCGGGTTTCAGCCGTCCGCTACCCTCCTGGCCCGGCGGCGGATTCAGCTCGAGATGCTGCGAACCCAGCAGGCTGGTTTGGCCGACGCTGGCCACCACGTTGGCGGGCACGACGACACCGTGCTTCACCGAGATCTCAACGTCGGCGTGCCAGGCTTTCACCCTCATCTTGTTGACACTGCCGACCACGACGTCGCTGATCATCACCGGCGAATTCGGCTCCATCGTCCCGAC
>JAFAQO010000457.1 GCA_019246375.1 Mycobacterium sp.
TACGCGCTCGAACACTGCTATGCCTACTCCGACTCGATCACGGACCTGCCGATGCTGGAGGCCGTTGGCCACCCCACTGTGGTGAACCCCGACCGGGCGCTGCGCAAGGAAGCGATCGGCCGTGACTGGCCGGTGGTGACTTTCTCCCGGCCGGTGTCGCTGCGCGACCGCATCCCGGCACCATCGAGCGCGGCGGTCGTCACGACGGCCGCCGTGGGTGTGAGCGCGCTGGCCGCCGGAGCGGTCACCTACTCCCTGCTGCGCCGTTTCGCGTTCTGACGCCTCATTCCGCTAGCAAACCGAGCGTGGGCGTAGACGTACGTCAACCCCAGAATTGGGCCTTGCTGTGGTAGGGGTCACGTAGTACAAAGGACTCACGGAGGCCCGGTAAGGCCAAGACCGATCCGGAAGAGAAGGTTCGGTCTCCCGACCCGGGCAGCCCAGCACGGTACCCGGCACCCACGCGGAGTCACAGCCGCGATAAAGGCAGAAGTGTTGCGGGCCTGCGTAACTGCGAAGAGCGAACGGTCTCGACGGCCCTTTGGGTGGGGTTGCAGTCGATCGCGTCGCAGGATCGCCGAGGCCACCCACGCAGCCCAAAAGTTGCACGCTTGGTAACCGAGCCCGTGCTAGCGGGCGGCGGGCCGAAAACTTTCGGACCGTCGCCCGTTTTGTATAGTCAATCGGCTTCCCCAGTCATTTCGGCGCGAGGCCCGGCTAATGAGCCGGCAATGCCTCCGCAATCGACAACGCCTCTTGGGCGCCGACCTTCATGGCGCGGCAGCACAGCGCCAGCCAGGCCGCCACGCCGTCGGGCGTTCCGGTGGCGAAGCCCCGCGCGGCGTCGCGATAGTCCGCGGCGCGGCGCATCCAAAACACCTCGGGTACACCGAGTCCGTGCGGATCGAGGCCGCTGGCGATCGTCACCAGTCGCGCTACCGCACGGGCCACCACGCCATCCGCGCTGCCGAACGGCGCCAGCGTCAACAGCTCGCCGTGGGCGACGGCCGCAACGATCGGCGCCGGCGCCGAAGTGCCACCGGTCACCACATCGGCGAGCAGCTCGAGGCGGGGCCCGACCTCGGCGTCGGCGCGTGGCCGGCCCAACCGGTCGTCGTCGACTTGACCCGCGGCCGCCAGCATGTGCAGCCGTGCCAGCGCCTGTAACGGTGCCCGCCGCCACACCGCGACCAGATTGCTCTCGCCGCCTTCCAGCGCCTGCGCTACACGCAGCGCACCGGCGAACACCGGGTCGCTGGTGGCGGCGTCGTCCAGCTGCTCGTCCAGTTTCAAGGCCCGCCTTTCGAGCACCGATGACGCCCGCGCCGCCCGCAGCGCCGCCTCGGCGGCGGTCACCGGCCAGCCTCGCAGGTTGGCCCGGTGCCGGTGTACCCGGCCCAGCGCGTCGCGCGCCTGGTCGCTTGCCGCAGCCACACCGGCAAACTCCATCAGCGGGGCCAGCGGGTCTGTGTTCACAGCTGCCAACTTATCTGGGGGGCGAGCCGGGGATGGCGTTCAGCAACTCTCGGGTGTAGTCGTGATCGGGTTGCTCAAAAACCTGCGCGGTGAGTCCGCGCTCCACCACCCGCCCGGCACGCATCACCAAGACCTCGTCAGCGATCTGCCGCACCACCGCTAGGTCGTGGCTGATGAATACATACGTGAGGCCCAGCCGGCTCTGCAGATCGGTGAGCAGCTCGAGTATCTGGGCCTGCACTACGACATCCAGCGCGGAGACCGCCTCGTCACAAACCAGCACCTCGGGCCGCAGCGCCAATGCCCGCGCGATCGCGACGCGCTGGCGTTGGCCGCCGGAGAGTTCGCGCGGAAGCCGGCCCATTAGCGACGACGGCAGCGCCACCTGGTCAGCCAGTTCGCGCACCGCCTGCTGGCGCTGCCAGCGGTCACCGATCCGGTGGATCCGCAAGGGCTCCTCGATCGCGCGAAATACCGAGTAGATGGGATCCAAGCTGCTGTAGGGATTCTGAAATACCGGCTGCACCCGACGACGAAAAGCGAACGACTGCTTGGCGTCGAGCGCGGTGATGTCTTGGCCGTCGAAAAGCACTGTGCCCGAGGTCGGCTGCAATAGACCGAGCACCATCCGCGCCAATGTTGACTTACCCGAGCCGGACTCGCCGGCAATCGCCAGCGTGGTCGCCCGCCGCAACTGGAACGACACATCGTCGACGGCCCGGAACTCTGCCCGCCCCCACGGCGCACCCCGCGACTCACGATAGATTTTGGTCAATCCGCTGGCCGCAACCAAGTGCTGAGGGTCTTTGACAGCCCGCTCGGCGTGTTCGGCTGCCTCGCGCATCACCCGCTGCCGTACTTGTAGCGCAGTCGTGCTCCGCACGGCCAATGACGGTGCTGCGGCCACCAGCCGTTTAGTGTAGTCATGTTGCGGATCGCGCAGGATAGCTTGTGCATCACCGGTTTCCACCACAGTGCCGCCTCGCATGACAACCAAACGCTCGGCCCGTTCGGCGGCCAGCGCCAAGTCATGAGTGATCAACAACACCGCGGTGCCCAGTTCACCGGTGAGGCGCTGCAGATGATCGAGTACCTGTCGCTGCACCGTGACATCCAGTGCAGAGGTTGGCTCATCGGCGATCAGCAGGCGCGGCCTTCCCGCAAGTCCGATGGCGATCAGCGCCCGTTGACACATGCCGCCGGACAGCTGATGCGGGTACCGCCCGGCCTGGGTCGCCGGCTGCGGCATACCGGCCTCGGCCAGTAGCTGCACCGATCGCTCACCGACGTGAGGGATATTGTTGGCGTGCAACGCTTCCCGGATCTGAAAGCCTACCTTCCACACCGGATTCAGGTTGGTCACGGGGTCCTGCGGCACGTAACCGATGTCGGTGCCTCGCATCGAGCGGAGCCGGCGTCGGTTGGCTGAGGCGATGTCGATGCCGTCGAAAACGATACGACCGCCGGTAATTCGCCCGCCCGGCGGGAGCAGCCCGAGAATCGCAGCGGCGGTAGTGGATTTCCCCGAACCCGACTCACCGACGAGTGCGACGGTCTGACCGCTGTGCACGGTTAAATCCGTTCCGCGGACCGCGGGGACGTCGTCGGCGAATCTGACTTCGAGCCCTTCGACCGTCAGCAGCGGAGTTCCGGAGAGCGTCATGCCCGCCATGCCCGCGAGCCAGGATCCAGCGCGTCGCGCAGTGCGTCGCCCATCATCATGAAGGCCAGCACCGTGATTGCCAAGGCGCCCGCCGGGTAGAACAGAATCGGTGAGCCTGCCCGTAGTCGGGTCTGCGCCAGGTTGATGTCGCCACCCCAGGAGACCACCGACGGCGGCAGGCCAACCCCCAGATACGACAGGGTGGCCTCGGTGACGACGAAGGTCCCGAGCGCTATCGTGGCGACCGCGACCACCGGACCAACGGCATTGGGCAGCACATGTCGCAGCAGGATCTGAAACTTGCCCAGCCCCATGGCCTCAGCGGCCACCACATAGTCGCTGCCCCGCACCTCGAGTACCGCACTGCGGGCGATCCTGGCCAGCTGCGGCCAGCCGAACAACGCCAGGATGGCGATCACCGTCCACACCGTGCGGTGATGCATGACCTGCATGAGCACGATGGCGGCCAGCAACAAGGGTATTCCGAAGAAGACATCGGCGATGCGGGATACCAGTGCGTCGAACCAGCCACCGTAAAAGCCGGCCAGCGCGCCCAGCACTCCGCCCACGACGAAGACGGCCATGGTGGCGCCCAGCCCGACAGTGATCGACGCCCGGGCGCCATAGACGGTGCGGGCGTAGATGTCGTGGCCCTGCAGGTCCGTGCCGAACCAGTGGGTTGCT
>JAFAQO010000458.1 GCA_019246375.1 Mycobacterium sp.
ATGAGTACCCGCCCGATGTGCGCGCCTGGTGTGGATAAGGGGAGAGAATCAGTCTGGGTTGGAATGTTCGCTGACAACCTTCCTGCATTCATAACCCGTCCCGCCGCATGCGATCTCTGAGGGTCAAAGCGCTGGACTGTCGAGATACGACGGTTTGACCCATGAGATTTGCTAGGTGAACCTACACGCGAGCTCGCTAAACTCCTCCATGCGACCATACAACCTACATGCAAAGGAGATCCCTCAGAATCCGAAAACCCTTTGCGCCCAATGAACATACTAAGACCACGCGCTCAGTGGCCGTGCAGCCTACACGCGAGCTGACTGATCGACCATCGACCATGCATCCCTGGCTTCGCTGCCACACGACTGAATGATATGTCGCGCAACCGTATTGCTATGTAGCCGCGAGATCACTGTGACGAATTACGCGGACCCGGGATGATCGCTCAGTCGAGTCATAGCGCTCGTGTTGCGACTCGCGCCAAGAAGTGACAAGACGAAATGCGACGGGACCCAGTTGCCCACCATGGTCTGACGATGCCAACCGTGCTGCGGCTTACCACTCAAGCCGCGGCGGACCAGGTCGACTGCGAAAACCACCAACTGTATTGCCACCGGAAAAGTAGTATCGCCAGGGCCGACTCAGAATAGCGCTTTGGGGGTACAGCATTCGGAAAGCACAACGAAGCTCGCACACGAAGTGGTACCGACTCACCCGCACACCCGACAACACCGCTTGCGCGCCGCCTGAGTACTGGAGTTCAACATGCATCGTCCCGACACGATCATCGAAATTCGTCGTGAACGCGTCCAAGATCAGACGCTCGAAATGTTCAGCGGCGACAAGTACACGCAGTCCGCCGACGGGACCGGCTACTCGGCAACGGCCACGCTCGACCTCACGCTCGATCGTGTCTGGTTCGTCCTCGATTCCCAGCAGCGGTTGTGGCAGGAGGAGAAGGACGGTAAAGCCTGTGACCCGTTGCGTCATTTTGCAATCGACCTGGTGATCTTCAACTCGAAAATCGTCATCGATTCGGTTACCTGTATCCCGCTGGTGCCGCTGCCGCCGGCAACTATCACCATCCCGGACGGTCCGCGCACCGGGGAGTCGCGCGAGATTCCGTACAACGAGATACCACTGTTCGGGCGGTTGACGATCCACGATCAGCTCGAGCCGTACCAAGTAGAGCCGGGCAAGCAGACCATCGCACTGAACTTCGCCGCGCAGGATGCTCCTGTGTTAGTGGCCACCCCGCCGGCCGACGAGTACGCCGCGCAGCTGTTCGGTTCGCACATCGAGCGCCGTCCTGAAGGCGATACCGCGTTCACCGGACAAGACCCGCGGATCAGCTGGGAGCTTGACTATGCCGAGGCGTATTGGATAACCCATTGCATCGCCGGTGAACTGATGGTGAACCTGGAAAAGCTGCAGCACCCGAGCATCTCCGATGACGAGGCGAGAACCAGGGTGCTCGACTCGCTGGCCGCCCAGATCGCGGACGCGGTCCGGCCGGAGGTGGCCAAGATGGGCGACGACGGCATCGTGAAGCTCCTGCCGTCACCCCTGGACGTCGACCCAAAAGCGGAGGACGACAGCACGGTCAAAGCCGTCGACGCCATCGTGCAGCGCTTCGACGTCGGCGAAGCCACCGACGAATCCTTGGTGGTCCAGCTGCAGACACTGCGCGATCTACCGCCCGGCGAGGACCTGCCGGCGTCGATCCTTGCCGAAAACCCCAGTGAGAAAACCGGACTCGCGGTCACCGGGTGGAGCATCCTGCGCCAGGTCCGTGACACAGTGATGAAAAACTTCGATCTTGACCCGAGCGACTTCGCCGCCGACGCTCCGTGCGTGCTGGAGGGTCCGAAGACCATCAACATCGGTGGCCAAGAACGCAGCCTCGACGCGCTAGACGCCGATATTGTGCCTCGAACCCACGACGGCCGGTTGGTCATCGACGGCACGGTGAGCGCCGACACCAAGCTCTACGACTTCAAGGCCACCTTCAAAGTGACCTACGAGATGGGCCTTGACGCCATACCGCGCGACCCTACGGATAAGGAGAATTGGCCGGCCGAGGTGGACACCATCGAGAAGCTCGAAGAGGCGCTCAGCCTGGCTGGGGACAAGAAGCGCGCAGGTGAGCTCAGCGACCAGGAATACGAGGCGGAGGTCAAGCGAGTCAGAGAGCGGTTCGATGAGCTTCCGAAGACGGTGGGAGTACGGCCGGCGCAGCACCCCCCAGAACCCGAGGTGAATCCGGACTTCAGCCTGACGGTAGCCGGTAAGGTCGCCGCGGCTGCAGGCGCTGCGGCATTCGTCGGTCTGCTCGCGCTGCCAGTCACCTGGGCGGCCGGCGCGGCAGGAGTAGGGGTTGCCGGTCTAGGCGGTCTGCTGGCCGCGGCGATCGTTCAGTACCTCACCACTGTGCTGACAATCGACTGGTTCGGCACCGGAATCGGATCGCGACAAGTCAAGAAATCGCTGAACGACCGTCCAGAGGGGACATCGCTGCCTCCGGTCGGAATACCGGTCGACGTAGATCTCAACCGTCAGCGCCTGGCAGTGTACTTTCGTCCGGTACCGGCGAAGCTTTGGGTTAGTTGCGTCACGGCTGAGGACGGTGAAGAGGAAGAGAGCGGTCGTGGCAACCTTCAGCTCATCGGCGGCCGATGGCCCAACGATGGCCAGCCCTGGAAGCTTTCCAACGACGACGCCATGTTGTTCGTTGAGTCCGAAGAACTGCAACTCCTCGTGGACCCCGAGAGCGCCGACGGCAAGGGGCTGCGTATCGGTGTTGTCACCGCAACGGGTGGACGACGCGAATTGCAGGCGGACAGCAAGGATCCCGACAAGCTGCACCGGCTTCCGGACTGCGCGCCAACAGCCGACGGACGATAGCGGCGGTCCAGCACCCGCAATCGCGCCGGCCGGCTACGTGCGCACGGCGATTGTCGACACCAGGTCGGCTAGCCGGTCCGGCCGGTCCACCATCGAGAACGTGCGTGCTTCCTCGATCACCTCGAGGCGGGCGTTGGGTATGGCCGCGGCCAGCCGTTCGCCATCCTCAAGCTGAAAGAACACGTCATCGGCTGACCATGCGATGAGTGCGGGCTTGTCGAACTCAGGCAGCCGGGCAGCGACGCCTGTGGTGACCTCGGTGCGCAGCGAGAGGGTGAGCTGTCGCAGGTCTTCAGCGACCGCCGGATTCGATAGTGCCGGACGCACCCACATTTGGGTGAGATCGTCGATGTCGCGGTGGGCCAAGCCGTTATACGCGCGCTTGCGGGCGACTGGTGCACGCATGGCCTGCATCGCGGTGCGGAAAAGCGGCTTGGACTTGGCTGCCAGGATCACCGGCTTAAGGATCGGTGGCGGGAAGTGTTCGAACGCATCACAACTCGTCAGCACAAGGGCACCGAGCCGCTCGGGATGGTGTACCGCAACAAGTTGCGAGACAACGCCGCCGGTGTCATTGCCGACCAGCACCACGTCTTCGAGGTCGAGGGCCGCAAGTACCTCGGCGACGATACCGGCGACGCCGGTGATGGTCCGATCGGCGCCGGGGCGCAACGGCTGCGGGTGCGCGCCCAGCGGCCAGGTGGGGGCAATGCACCGCAGCCCGAGATCAGCGAGTCGTTCGCTGACTTGGCGCCACAATTGGCCGCCCATCATGTACCCGTGCACGAACACGACCGGCCTGCCGTTCTCGGGCCCGGTTGCGTCGTAATAAATAGTTCCGGCGTTAGTGTCGAGCGTCGACATAGATGACTCCCACTCCGAGATATACTTACAAACAGGCTGTCTGTTCGTAAGTTACCAACAGGTTGTATGGAAATCAAGAGGCGGACTCAGGAGGAGCGCTCCGCGGCGACGCGCGATGCGCTGATCTCTGCTGCCCGCAAGCTGTGGGGCCTGCGAAGCTACGCAGAGGTGGGCACGCCGGAGATCGCCACGGCCGCCGGCGTCACCCGAGGAGCGATGTACCACCAATTCACCGATAAGGCAGCTCTATTCGGCGAGGTCGTCGAGGCGGTGGAGCAAGATGTGATGGCCCGCATGGCCACCTTGGTGGCCGAGTCGGCGGCGACGACACCGGCCGACGCGATCCGGGCTGCGGTCGACGCATGGCTCGAGGTCTCCGGTGATCCGGAGGTGCGCCAGCTGATCTTGCTCGATGCACCTAGTGTGCTGGGCTGGGCCGCCTTCCGTGATGTGGCCCAGCGGTACAGCTTGGGCATGACCGAACAGTTGCTCAGCGAGGCCATCAAGGCAGGCCAGCTGGCCCACCAACCGGTGCGACCGTTGGCCTACGTGCTGATCGGCGCGCTCGACGAGGCGGCCATGGCCATCGCCACCGCCGACGACCCGAAACGCGCGCGCCGGGAAACCAGGCAGGTGCTGCACCGACTCATCGACGGGATGCTGAACGAACGATGACGCGCGCAGAGCCCTGACCGGCCATGGGTGAACAACAATGTGCCCATCAACTGAGCCCACCGACGAACAGTGATCAGTTTGTGGCAGATGTGATGCGAAAAATGTTGCTCCGCATCGAATTTGAGAACTACAAAAGGCGGACGCCATCCGATCTCAGATGCGGGGAACTTACATGTGTTTGTTAGGTTCCGATTTTCGTGGCAGAATCCCGAACTTCGTGTCCTAGGAAACGTCGGATCCGCACAAAGATAGGGAACTGGGTAGCATCACTAGGTATTGGAGCGTTGAGCGGGCCTCAGCTATTTGCTCGGGGTTTCAGGTCTTTGACGCAGTGAAGTCTGTGCCGCAGAACGTTGAGCGAACGATTGTTCACGGGTAGCTCCGGGGGTCGGTGGTACCGACTTGGCGCGGTGGCCGTAGCGTCTGCCACGTTATTGAGAGAGAACGGTTAACGATGAGCGAAAACTCGACTGCAGCGAAACTGGTGCCAGGCGCACCTCATGAGGAGCTTGGCCGTGGCGAGCCGCTGTTGGCACCCGAGGAAGACCCGTTCTATCAACCGCCACCGGGCTATCAGCACGCACGCCCCGGGGATCTGCTGCGCTCGCGCAGTGTTGAGTTGGGATTTCTGGGCGTGATCCCGCAGCGAGTGCGGGCCATCCAGCTGCTTTATCGCAGCACCAACCTGCACGGGGAGCCCGAAGTCGCGGTGACCACCGTGCTGCTGCCCGAACACCGCGATCCCGCACGCGTCTGCCCGCTGTTGTCGTATCAATGCGCGATAGATGCGGTGGCCTCACGCTGCTTCCCCTCATACGCCTTGCGTCGCGGCGCGAAGCCGATCGGCGCCTTCGTGCAGGCCGAGTACCTGCTTGTGGCGGCCGCGCTGGCAGAGGGGTGGGCGGTGTCGGTGCCCGACCACGAAGGATGCCACGGTATGTGGGGCGCACCACATGAGCCCGGCTTTCGGGTTCTCGACGGTGTCCGCGCGGCGTTGCACAGCGACCGGTTGGGCTTGTCGCCCTCGGCTCCTGTCGCATTGTGGGGTTATTCGGGGGGCGGGCTCGCCTCGGCGTGGGCCGCCGAACACAGCTCGGGGTACGCCCCGGATCTCAACGTCGTCGGCGCGGTACTCGGCTCACCGGTCGGTGACTGCGGCAGCGTCGCACGCCGCCTCAACGGCACCTTCTTCGCCGGCCTGGCCGCCCTGATGATCGCGGCATTGACGCACGTGTTTCCCGGCGCGCAACGCGTCGTCGACGAGCACGCCAGCGACGAGGGCAAGAAGCTGATCGACGAGCTGCACTCGATGACAACGGCACAGGCGATCTGGCGTCTGCGCGGCACGGACATCGGGTCCTACGTCGACATGTCTACCGATGAGCTGTGGGACCTGCCCGAGGTGCGCGACGTCTTTGACGCCACCAAGCTGGGCCAGTTGACCCCAGGCCCGCCGGTATTGGTCGTGCAGGCGGTGCACGACCGCATCATCAGCGTCGAGGCCATCGACAAGCTCGTCGCCGGCTACCAGCAAGCCGGAGCCGCGGTCACCTACCACCGGGACCGATTCTGCGGTCACCTCCTGTTGCATCCGCTGTCTGCTCCCATGACGCTGCGATGGATGGGTGACCGGTTCGCCGGCTGCGACGACGGAAAAGGTCGCGCTGGCACCGTGTGGCCGACGCTGTTCAACCCCTCGACCTGGTTCGGCATGCTCAAGCTGGGCCTCATCACGGCAAAGGTGATCACCGGGCGTTCCGTGCAGCGACATTGGTTGTCCGAAACCGTAGAAGTCGCGAAGTCGGGACGCGACGCGACGCGTAAGCGCCGCCGCCCATGGCGGCGGAAATAACCGAAGGTGCCCCAACCCTCTGGCCGATGGATTTGTACTTCTGTCAAGCCAACCAGTCCGTTTTCAGCCAATGAATCAGGCTGCGGTCGCCGCTAGCGTTTACCCGTGCCGCTGGACCGCATTAGGTGGACCGAACCAGGTGGTGAGCGCGTCATGGAGCTCGATGTCGGTTGCGTCGCCCACCCAGGCAACATATCCGTCCGGCCGAATCAATACTGCTCTCGGAGCTGTGACCTCGCCAAGCACGGGAAGCTCCCATTTACCAACATATTTCGCGTCGATCAATTGAACCCGATCGGCCCATGGAGCGATGTCGAAGCCCCCGGGCTCACCGAGGCTGAGCAGCACTGGCCGGGCATCGTGCAGCAGGGTGAATACCCGGCGCGGCCCGTTGGCGGTGACTAGGTCTAGATCGGGCATGCGGCGTCCAAGCAGCGGGTGTCCCTCACCGAGGTCGTAATGGATGTCCAGACCAGTCATCATTGCGGCGAATCGTTTGCGAGGCTCGTCCATACTCAAAAACTCGGAAATGATGTCGCGCAAGGCCTTGATGCGGTCGTCTGCGCTGCGAAGAAGTGCCATTTGCGCCATCGCGTTGCGCAGCACGCGCGCAGCGACCGGGTGCCGTTCCGCGTGGTAGGTATCGAGGAGACTGTCGGGCGATATCTGCTTAACCACCTGGGCCAGCTTCCATCCCAGATTCAGCGCATCCTGCACACCGGTGTTGAGCCCCTGTCCACCCACCGGGTGATGCACATGTGCGGCGTCGCCAGCCAGGAGGACCCGTCCGTCGCGATAGGCCGCGGCCTGCCGCGCCATATCAGTGAACCTGGAAATCCAAGTGGGACTGTGGATCCCGTAATCGGTTCCGTATACGGCGATGAGCGCCTCGCTCAGATCGCGCAGGGTGGGTTCGCGGCTGGGTCCGAGCTGCTGCTCAGTCACCATGACCCGCACCGGCCCTGCCCCCTCTTGCCTGCTGAGCGAATGCACGCCGACCGCGTCATGGCGGATGCCCCATTCCGGCGCTACACCCGTCTCGAAGGCCATTCCGACCTCGGCGATCAGGTAGCTCGTTGTCGGATCCCACCCCGGAAACTCGATGCCGGCTGCTTTACGGATCGAACTGCGTCCGCCGTCGGATCCGACGAGATATTCCCCCCGGAGGGACCGGCCGTCGGACAGCTCGACGTCGACGCCGGTGCTGTCTTGGGCGATACTCGTCACCTCGCGTCCGCGATAGATCGGCACTCCCAACTCGCCGACCCAGCCGGCCAGTATGCGCTCAATGTGGTTCTGCCACAGAGCGAGCCCGTAGGGGTGCCGGGTGGGAAAGTCGCTGATATCCAGAGGAATCTGGGAGAACCCCGCGACCTGTGTCACCTGCCCCTGCGAAAGAAACCGATCAGCGATTCCGCGCTGATCGAGAATCTCGATGGTGCGTGAATGCAGACCTCCCGCGCGCGAGCCAATGACGTCCTGGCTGACGCGCCGCTCCACAACGGCAACTCCGACCCCAGCCAACGCCAACTCACCTGCCAACATCAGCCCGGTCGGGCCTCCTCCAGCAACCACCACCGCATGGTCGGTTATTGGTTCGACTGCCCGGCGCGATCCGTCGTTTGACAACAAGCAACTCTCATTTCTGCACGTGCTGACCTCGGCGGGCCATTCTGCGACACGACCCGGGTCTTGCCGCAAGTCCCCCAGTGCCCTATAGAGTGAGAGTGGGAAGGGGCGTGTCTGCTTTCCTTCGTCGTAAAGACATCCCAACGAGGCGGGAGGCGGTCGACAGCGAGCTACGGCTACTGGCTGCCGTGCGCCGTTCAGTCTGCGACGAAGGCGGCGCGATGCCGACATCGCGCCGATCGACGAGTTGCTCGATGAGCTCCTAGCGCACCGCGCCCAGGGCCGGCGACGAGCGAACCGGGCGAGACGACGTGTCTGCGTAATCACCAAATGGAAACACCCGCGCCGATGTCTTTAGAGATGGCTTCCCACGAAAGTCGCGGCCTGACTAGCCATCCCGGACTGCTTATAGGATAAGTGCGCCGGGGAGAACATCTCGTCGTGCGACGGCAGCGTCAGAGCCGCGCCCGTAGAGCAAACCGGATCGCCGGACGCACACAAGTCAATAGCCTTTGCCCCATACCACGGGCTGATCTCGCTTATTGGCGCCCCCAGATATCTGTCCGACGGATTGCCGAAGGTGGCGACCGCAGCAACGTGATCAGCCTCGTCCGCCGTCAACGTGTCGGGGATCAAGCCCGAAATCGGTGCTTGGGCGATGGTGACTAGATCTATCACACCCGCCCCTTGAGAATATCCACCGAGCACCAACTTGGTATTGGGACAGTTGGCAACCATGGACCGAACGTGAGCGTGTGCATCGCCGGCGCCGGCGTTTGCGGATGGGGCGACATCGTCGCTGGCGGGATAGTTGACGGCATACACCCCGAGGGACCGACCCCTAACCTGCGGGCGCAGTGAATCGATAAATTCCTGTCCGACCGCCCCGACACCGGGTGGCTCGCTGGTGCCGCGGGCGAATGTCACCTCGACGTCGGGGCAGGGATCAGCGGACGCGGAGGCAATGAGGATCGGT